>DASUUD010000057.1:0-2728 GCA_036374255.1 Solirubrobacterales bacterium
TGATCCTTGGCGGCACGATCCCCACGGACGACATCCCCGAGCTGAAGTCACTGGGAGTGTCGGAGATCTTCACCCCGGGCGCCTCCACGCAGGAGATCGTCGAGTTCGTGCGCGGCGCCGTCCCACGCGATTGATTAGTCAGTCAAGTATCATCCGACGTCCCCCGGCTTCCGCCAGCCAGATCGAGATCGGAGGCGATTCTTGAAGATCTGTGTCCTCGTAAAGGAAGTGCCCGACGCCGCCGTCGAGAAGCGCATGGACCAGAACACCATGCGGCTCGACCGTGGCGGCGAGAAGAACCTGAACCCCTTCGACACGCACGCGATCGAGGCGGCGATGCAGATCAAGGAGGGCGGCGCCGTCCAGGTCGACGAGATCGTGGCGGTCACGATGGGCCCCGAGTCGGCCCAGCGGGCGCTGCACAAGGCCGTGTCGCTGGGCGCGGACCGCTCGGTCCAGCTCACCGACGACACCCTCGCCGGCTCGGACGTGTGCGCCTCCGGCTACGCGCTCGCCCAGGTGCTGAAGCGCGAGAGCCCGGACCTGGTGCTGCTCGGCCAGCAGTCGGACGACGGCGAGTGCTACACGATGGGCGCGGTGGTGGCGGACCACCTGCAGATGCCGTCGCTGACCCAGGTGATCAAGATCGACACCGAGGACGGGAAGCTGGTCTGCGAGCGCCAGGCCGAGTACGGCTACGACACGGTCGAGCTCGAGCTGCCGGCCGTGATCAGCGTCGGCGACGCCATCAACGAGCCCCGCTACCCCTCCCTGAAGGCGATCATGGGCGCGAAGAAGAAGCCGCTCGACAAGGTCGCGACGGGCGACGTCGGCATCGAGGCCGGCCGCGTCGGCGAGGACGGCTCGCGCACGAAGGTCGTCGCGCTGAATCCCCCGCCGCAGAAGGAGAAGGGCGAGATCATCGAGGACGAGGACACCAACGAGACGGTCGAGAAGGTCGTGGCCTGGCTCGAGGAAAGGAAGCTGATCTAGATGGCAGGCATCCTGGTCTACGCCCTCCACGACGACGAGGGCAACTTCAACAAGAACTCCCAGGGCGCGGTCTCCGAGGCGGCGCGCCTGGCGGGTGAGCTCGGCACGCACGCGGCAGCGCTGGTCGTCGGCGACGTGTCCGACGAGGGCGGGCAGAGCCTGGGCGCCTACGGCGCGCAGAAGGTCTACCGGGCGAAGAGCGTCCCCGAGGGCCTGGCCCAGCCGATCGTCGACGCGATGGCGAAGGTGATCGCCGACGAGGACTACGACTACGTGCTGTTCGGCGGCGGCCTGCTCGGCTTCGAGATCGGCGCCGGCCTCACGGCGCGGCTCGGCGCGGGGGTGACGATGGAGGTCACCGAGGTGCGGGTCGCCGACGGCGGCCTCGTGGCCGTGCGGCCGATCCTGCAGGACTCGCAGGTGGCCGACGTCGGCTACGTCGGCAAGCCCGGCATCATCATCGGGCGGCTGAACGCCTTCGACGCGACCGAGCGCGACGGCGGCGCGGCCGAGGTGGTCGACGTCGACGTCGAGCTGTCTCCGTGGTCCACGAAGGCGACGATGGTGACGCGCGGCGAGCAGCGCGGCGCCGACGTGAACATCGAGGACGCCGACTTCCTCGTCGCCGGTGGCCGCGGGCTCGGCAAGGCCGAGAACTTCGAGCTCTGCGACGAGCTCGCGAAGGCGCTCGGCGGAGCGGTGGCGGCAACCCGCGCGGTGGTGGACGCGGGCTGGTTCCCCTACGCGGGGCAGATCGGGCAGACCGGCAAGACCGTCGCGCCGAAGCTGTACCTGGCCGCGGGCATCTCCGGCGCGATCCAGCACAAGGTCGGCATGCAGGCCTCGGAGAACATCGTCGCGATCAACAAGGACCCGAACGCGCCGATCTTCGAGTTCTGCGATCTCGGCATCGTGGGCGACCTGCACAAGATCATGCCCAAGCTGACCGAGGCCGTGAAGGCGAAGAAGGGCGGCTAGAACATGCCCCGCGGCGTCGCCCCGGCCCAGTTCCCGCCGCCGGTCGATCCGGCCCAGGAGTTCATCGGCCCGCCCACCGATCCCGAGGAGGAGCGGATCGAGGTCGGCGTGGCGATCGTGGGCGGCGGCCCGGCGGGCCTCGCCTGCGCGATCCGCCTCACGCAGCTCTTGGAGCACGAGCCCGAGCTGACCGACAAGCTCGGCGAGGTGCCGGTGGCGGTGATCGAGAAGGGCAAGACGCCCGGCGCCCACCTGCTGTCGGGGGCGAACATGCGCCCCTCGGCGATGAAGGAGCTGTTCCCGGACCTGCCCGAGTCGGAGTGGCCGGTGCTGTGGAAGGTCGAGAAGGACGCGGTCTACCTGCTCACGAAGAAGCAGGCGCTGCCGCTGAAGCCGATGCCGCCGAACTTCCGCAACCACGGCAACTACGTGGTCTCGGTCGCGCAGCTGGGCCGCTGGCTCTCCGAGCGCGCCGAGGAGGCCGGCGTGTACATCCTCTCCGAGACCGCCGCCGACAAGCTGCTGGTCTCCGATCGGATCGTGCGCGGCGTGCGCTCGGGCGACAAGGGCCGCGGGCGCGACGGGGAGGAGCTGTCCAACTTCGAGCCGGGATCGGACGTGATCGCGAAGGCGACCGTGCTCGCGGAGGGCACGCTAGGCCACCTCTCGTTCGCCGCGGTGGACTACTTCGACCTCCATGGGAAGGACCCCCAGCGCTGGGAGCTGGGCGTAAAAGAGGTGTGGGAGGTCCCCAAGC
>DASUUD010000058.1:0-2966 GCA_036374255.1 Solirubrobacterales bacterium
GTGCGGAACGGATGCAGGCGGCGGAGCGTGTCCCGCATCAGCGCGCGGTGGCCGGGAGGACGCGGCTCAGCGGATGCCCAGCGGTACCGTGGTGTCCGGGCGGGCCGCGGCGGGCGCCGGCGGGGGAGCCGGGTGGCGGAGCCGCAGCAGGACGGGCAGGACCACGAGCGCGGCGAGCAGGCTCGCCCCCGTCCCGAGCGTCAGGAGCAGCCCGAGGCCGAAGATCCCCCGGTGGTCGGCCAGCATCAGGCTGCCGAAGCCGGCCACCGTCGTGAGCCCGTTGACGAGCACCGCCATGACCGTCGAGCGCGCGACGAGCGGGCCGCCGTGCTCGCGCCCCTCGTTGAACCGGATCACCAGGTTCAGCCCGTACTCGGCGGCGGCGCCCAGGATCAGCGGCAGCCCGAACACGTTGCCCAGGTTGAAGGGGAGGCCGAAGGCCGCCATCAGCCCACCCGTCCAGACGAGCCCGAGGCCGAGCGGCAGCAGCGCCAGCGCCGTCTCGCGCCCGCGGCGCAGCATGGCGAACGTGATCGCGGACACGAGGACGATCGCGAAGACCGTGCCCTGCTTGTACGCGCGCTCCATCAGCCCGATCACCTCGTGGGTGATGACGGGGGTGCCTGTCACCTCGGGATCCACGGTGCGCAGCGCGTCGACGAAGCGGGTGGCGCCCTCGCGGTCCCAGATGTCGACGGCGGGGTGGATCTGCAGCAGGAAGCGGCCGGCGTCGCTCACGAACTTGCGCTTGATCTCCGGCGGCAGGTCCGGGAGCCCGACGGCGCGGGGGTTCAGGTTCGCCTGCAGCCGCTGGAAGCTCCGGACGAAATCGCGGTAGAGCTGCCGCTGGAGGAGGTCCAGGGCGGCCTCGCTGACATCCCGATCGGTCTGGCGCAGCCGGAGCACCAGGCGGCCGAGGTCGCTGGCGAGGGCCCGGAGGTCGCGCTGGGCGTCCCCGGCTGGCGCCTCGTTGGCGCCGATCTGGAGGCGGCGGCGCAGCGTGTCGAGGGCGGTCACGAGGCGGTCGACGTCGACCCGCAGCGGACGGCTGATCCGCACGGGGCTGACGATCGGGGCGAAGTCGCGGATCACGTCCAGCTTCTCCGCCTGCTGCTCGGGGATGAGCAGCAGCGCCGAGTCCACCTCGGAGACGACCGGCAGCCGCCGGAAGGCCTCGTGCTTGCGCCCCAGCTCGTCCTGCGAGTCGGCGCTGGAGAGCGCGGCGAACCCCGACCGCCCGGACGTGGCGAGGATCCTCTTCTCCCACGCCACCGACTCCGTGCCCGCCGCCTGGAGGTTCAGGAGGTTGTAGTCGAAGCGGACGCGGGCGAGCCCCCCGAGGCTCACCGCCGTGACGACGGCGGTGAGGGCGAGGACCGTCCGGGGGTGGCCGGTGAGCCAGTCGACCAGCGGCACGCGCACGGACTCCAGGGCGATGGTCCGCGGCACCGTCCGGGCCGGCGCCGCCGCGTGGCGCCGGTCGACGACGAGGATCGCCGCCGGAAAGACGGTCATCATCGCCAGCCAGGCGAGGAGGATGGCGGTGCCGGCGACGAAGCCGAGCTCCTGGAGGCCGCGGAAGTCGGTGAGGAGGAGGGCGTAAAAGGTGGCGGCGGCGGTGACGGCGCCGAGGAGCATCCCCGGGCCGCTCCGCGACGCCGTGATCTCGATCGCCTCGCGCACGCTGCGGCCGAGGAACACCTCCTCCTCGTAGCGGAAGAGGAAGTAGATGCCGTAGTCGATGCCGATGCCGATGACGATCGAGATGAACATCACGGAGAACAGCGAGAGGTGCCCGATCACGAGGGTCGCGGCGCCGATCGACCAGCACAGGCTCAGGGCGAGGACGACCAGCATGACGACGGGCTTGCCGATGCGGAGGAAGGCGAGCACGAGCAGGCCGAGCGTGAGCACGAAGGCCACCACGGTGGCCCGCTCGCTGTCGCCGAACGCGGCGACCATCTCGTCGCTGGACAGCGCCGGCTTGCCCGTCACCCCGACGTTGACGTCCGGGAACTCGCCGGCGAGGCGGGCGATCACCTCGCGCACGCCCTCGATGGCCGCGCGATCGCGGGTGAAGCTGCCCTCCTTGCTCTCCGGCTCGGCGAGGATGAAGAGCAGCCGCTGGTCGTCCGACAGGAAGTAGCCGGCGTCGGTGTCGTCGTCGGAGCCCACCGAGAAGAGCTCGCCCCAGGGCGAGCGGTAGGTCGTGGGCCGGTCCAGGCGCTCCCCGATCTGGCGGACGATGCTGCCGATGAACCGCAGGTCGCTCACCGCCTTGCCGGGATCCTCGAGCCCGAGGTCCAGGAAGCCGCCGACGAACGCGGTGGCGACCTGGGTCGAGATCCCCTCCACGAGCTGGTCGAGGGTCGGCCGGGCCGCGAAGGTCTCCATGAAGTCCTGGTAGTCGAAGACCCGGTCGCGGATCTCCTGCAGGCGCTCGAGGGGCAGGTAGAGCAGCGCCCGTCCCTCGAACTGCCGGGGGTCGATCCGGTACGCGACGCGCCGCAGGGGCACCCGGGCGGCCCGCAGCTCCCGCACGAGGCGGGAGGCGTAGAGCGTCGCCTCGGCCAGGGTCGGCGCCTCCACGACGATGGCGAGGTCGTCCAGCTCGCCGAACTGGCGCTCGTACTCCCCGTAGCGCTCGACGTAGGGCAGGTCGGAGGGCAGGAGCGCCCGCGTGGAGGTGGCGAAGCCGAGGGTCGTGACGGCGTAGGCCACGGACCCGGCGGCGAGGAGGAGCGCCAGGGCCAGCGTGAGGCCGGGGGAGAAGCACGCGCCCCGCACGAGCCGGCGCAGGAGGCGCCCGGTCCGTGACGTCGCCGCCAACTACTCGTCGCCGGCGATGAAGCGCTCGAGCCGCTGCCGGGCGAGGTCGTCGGGCCACTGCTCCGGCGGTGACTTCATCAGGTAGGCGGACGGCGCGCGCAAGGCCCCCTTGAGGCCGCGGTCGAGCGCGAGCTTGC
>DASUUD010000059.1:0-15599 GCA_036374255.1 Solirubrobacterales bacterium
AATGAGCTGGCCTCCCTATTCGTCGAGCTGCCTGTGACCGAGGCGGACCCGATCGCGCGCTACCGCCGCGTCGTCGAGCGCGCGGAGCAGCTGAAGGTCGGCTCGCAACGGGCCGGGGGCAAGACCATCGTCGACCTCGCAGATATGGGGCCGCCACTTGCCGGCGCACTGCTCGCCCGGTCGATGTTCGGTGGAACCAGGATGTTCAACCTGACGATCACCAACGTCCGCGCGCCCGAGCAGCGCCTGTACGCGTTCGGCGCCCCCCTTGTTGAGGTGCTACCGCTGGTACCGCTTTTCGCCGGCCACACGATCGGCATCGCGGTCGTCACCTACGCCGGCCGGATGGTCTTTGGCCTCAACGCCGACCGCATGGCGGCCCCGGACGTAGGGGTGCTGGCGGAGGGCATCAACCGCTCTTTCTCGGAGCTGCGTGCGGCCGACCAGGGGCCCAGTCAAGCCGGTGCCGGGGGCGGGTCATAGACGCGACCGGCTCCGGTGAGGCCTGTGCCGCCGAAACACCGACCTCGCGTGAAATGCGAGGGATTGGGGCAAGTCGGCGATGCCGCTCGATCGCTGCCTAGTGGCGCCGCGCGACGCCGAGGATGTGCGGTATGGCAGGGACCGGGGGCCCGGGTGTGAAGGGGAAGCGCCTGCGGCTCTCGATCGTGAAGCCGGCCTCTTCGATCGCGGCCTCCGTGTCTCGGCTGAGGTGGCAGCCGCCCGCGACCCGAGGCCAGAAGGTCGCGTCCGCGAAGCGCTGCATGCCGCGGAGCACGGCCCGGTGGGCAATGACGTGCTCATAGAAGTGGAGGGCGCCCCCACGGCGAATCACTCGGCGAAGCTCAGCGAGAGCGCGCTGCTGATCTGCGACCGAGCAGAGCACGAGCGATGCCACACCCGCGTCGAAGGACTCATCGGCCGCCGGAAGGTCGCCGGCCACGCCGTCGATCACCTCGACCTCCACCGGCGCCTTGGCGGCCGCCTCGACTGCCTTCTCTCGCAACAGGGGCTCGGGCTCCACCGCGAGAACTCGCTGCACGCCCTCCGGATAGAAGCCGAAGTTGAGGCCGTGACCCGCCCCCACCTCGATGACCTGCCCCGACAAGCCGGAGAGAAGCTCCCGTCGGTAGCGGTCCTCCCTCCCCGTGGCCGTCCGCATATAGATGCGGGCGAACAGCGGATGCCGAACCTCTTCGACGCCGTTCTTGGTCAGATCCGACATTGGCGAGTCGTAATGGATCCCCGGGCTAATTCTCGACCGGCGGCGCGGCGCTGTATTCCTCGTCGGTCACGTGGTCGCCCCAGGCAGCGAGGTTACCCTCATCGTCGACCTCGAGCATTGCCAAGTGGGTCATGAAGCGGTTCGGGGCCGCACCGTGCCAGTGGTCCTCACCGGCCTCGAAGAAGACGCGGTCACCGGAGCGGATGACCTCGATCGGCCCCCCGCGGCGCTGGACGAGGCCGATGCCATCGGTGACATAGATCGTCTGGCCATTGGGATGTGTATGCCAGGCGGTCCGGGCGCCCGGCGTGAAATGAACGCTGATCGCCTCCAGGCGCGACGGGCCTGAAGGCGCGGCGACCGTGTCGATGTAGACGGCGCCGGTGAACCATTCGCTCGGTCCGGCTGCTGTCTCGGAGTTCCTGGTGATCTGCATGTCCTTCTCCGTGGTCGTTGTGAACTGAGCGGATTTCTGCGCCTCCACTCAGGCCCATCGCGGTCGTCCCTGCGGTGAGCCGGCCGCGCCGACGGCTCCCGAACGTCCTTCGGAAGAACACCATCGTAGCTGCGAAATT
This sequence comes from Solirubrobacterales bacterium, assembly GCA_036374255.1. Lineage (GTDB taxonomy): Bacteria > Actinomycetota > Thermoleophilia > Solirubrobacterales > 70-9 > VRUE01. The sequence continues at coordinate 1,801 of DASUUD010000059.1, forward strand.
CCGCGAGACCTCGCTGTCAACTGGCGCCGGCCCGCCCGCCCCCGTACTGGCTGCCGCAAGCCCCCTAGCATTGATCTCGCGATGTACAGACGGCATCTCTCAAGGGGATTGAGTGGCGAGCCGCCGGCCGCATGGCTAGGGATCGTCGCAACAGTCGCCGCAGTCGCAGCGGGTACGCTCCTCGTCTATCCGCTCGAGTCGGTGGCCCCCGTCGCCTCACTCAGCGTCGTCTACCTGCCCGCGATCCTGCTCATCTCGATCGTCTGGGGACTGCGACTCGCCCTGCCGGCCGCCATTGCCAGTGCAGTCGCCTTCAACTTCTTCTTCTTCCCGCCCCTCCATCGCCTCACGATCGCCGATGAGCAGAACTGGGTCGCTCTCGCGACCTTCGCGATCGTTGCAGCGATCAGCAGCACGGTCGCGGGCCATGCGCGCGCCCGGGCGGTCGAAGCGGAGCGCCGCAGCGAGGATGCCGACCATGCCCTCGCCGAGGCCGCTGCTCTGGCGCGGGAGAGGGACCGGATGCAGGCGGAGATGGTCGAGGCCGAGGCTTTGCGCCGCAGCGACGAGCTGAAGACGGCGCTGCTGCGATCGATCTCGCACGACCTTCGCACCCCGCTCACCTCGATGATCGCCGGAGGCGCCGCGCTCGGCTCGGCGACGCTGACGTCAGCCGAGCGCATTGAGCTGAGCAAAGGGATCGTCGCCGAGGGTGAGCGGCTCTCTCGCCTGGTCGAGAACCTGCTCGACATGTCGCGCCTGGAGGCGGGCAGGGTCAAGCCCCACCGCGAGCAGGTCGACCTTGCCGAGGTCGTGGAGGGAGCCCGCGCCACGATGGCGCAGCCCGACGCGATCAGGGTCGCCATCGATCCCGGCCTGCCCACAATCGACGGTGATGCCGCCCAACTCGAGCGGGCATTCGCAAACCTCTTGGAGAACGCGGTCCGCCATGGAGACGGAACACCGGTGTCGGTGACCTCCGCCTTAGAGGGCGGCGAGGTGGCGATCAGGGTGATTGACCAAGGTCCCGGGATCCCGGAGCGTGAAAGACAGCGGATCTTCGAGCCGTTCCAACGCGGCGCCAACGGGAACCGTGCCGGTTTTGGCCTGGGGCTCGCGATCGCCAGGGGTTTCGTAGAGGCAAACGGCGGCACCATCGGCATCGAGCCGCCAGGGGGCCGCGGGACGAGCTTCGTCGTCTCGCTGCCATGCGCAGGGGACCTGGCGTGAGCGACGCGCCACGGGTCCTGGTCTGCGACGACGAGCCTCAGATCCTTCGCGCCCTGCGGGTGATCCTGCGCGACGCCGGCTATGAGGCCGTTCCGGCCGACAACGGCGAGGATGCGCTCGACAGGGCGTCTGTCAAGCCCCCTGCGGCGGCGATCATCGACCTCATGCTGCCGGACCTCGATGGCGTGGAGGTCACGAAGCGGCTGCGTGAGTGGAGTGAGATGCCGATCATCGTCCTCTCCGCCGTCGGCGAGGAGGAGGCGAAGGTGCGGGCCCTCGCCGCCGGCGCCGACGATTACGTGACCAAGCCCTTCGGGCCTCCCGAGTTGGTGGCCAGACTGGAGGCCGTGCTTCGGCGCGCCCGACCCGAGGCCTCGGAACCGGTGATCGAAGCCGACGGCCTCCAGATCGACCTCGCGGCGCGTGCTGTGAGGCGCGACGGGCAGGCTGTGCATCTGACCCCGACCGAGTTCGAGCTGCTGAGGGCGCTGGCGCTGAACCGTGGACGCCTGATGACTCATCGCTCTCTGCTGGTGGAGGTGTGGGGACCGGAGTACGCGGAGCATTTTCAGGTCCTGCGCGCCCACGTCGCCAACCTTCGCCACAAGATCGAGCCTCCGGACGGGCCCCTTTACATCCGCACCGACCCCGGCGTCGGCTACCGGTTCGCCGCGTAGCGGCCTTCACGAAATCTGTATGCGCATGGCCGCTTCGTTGATGCGGCCTTGACGCGCCGGGGCGCAAGATCGCCTCACTCACCCGCTGACCCATTCCGCGCCTTCGATGGCCGAACGACACCCACGCGAGGAGGCGCTGCGCCGCGTGCATGGCACGTCGGCCCTTTTTTCGACCGCCTACGGCAACGTCGGCTCCACGCCCTACTACGCGCTCGGGGTGACAGCCGCCTTCGCGCTCGGACTGACCCCGCTCGCCTTCCTCGTCGCGGGGATCATCTTCGTCTGCACCGCCGCCACCTACATCGAGGCCACGGTGATGTTCCCCGAGGCGGGGGGCTCCTCCAGCTTCGCCCGGCGCGGCTTCAACGAGCTGGTCAGTTTCTTCGCCGCCTGGGGCCAGATGTTGAACTACGTGATCACGGTCGCGATCTCCGCCTACTTCGTGCCCCACTACCTGGCGGTTTTCTGGAAGCCCCTGGGCACGAATCCCGGCGACATCGTCGCAGCGATCGTCCTGATCGGACTGCTGGCGGCGCTAAACGTGAAGGGAACGCGGGAGTCTGCTCGCCTCAACCTCGTGCTTGCTGTCGGCGACCTGCTGACCCAAGTCGTGCTGGTCGCGATCGGCTTGGTGCTGGTGCTCAACCCCGAGACCCTGATCGACAACGTCCAGCTCGGAGTCGCCCCGACCTGGAGCAACTTCGCGTTGGGGATCGCGGTCGGGATGATCGCCTATACCGGGATCGAGACGATCTCCAACATGGCGGAGGAGGCGCGCGACGCGGAGCGGACCGTGGCGCAGGGAACCGGCCTGACCGTGCTGGCGGTGCTGGGCATCTACGCACTGCTGCCGATCATCGCCCTCTCCGCGCTTCCGGTCACCCAGGACGCAAGCGGCGCCTACACGACCGAGCTCGGCACCACCTACGCCGACGACCCGGTGCTGGGCATAGTCGAGAACTTCGGGCTCTCCGCCGCCCTCACGGACGTGCTTCGCTTCTACGTCGGAATGCTCGCGGCGGTGATCCTGGTGATCGCCACCAACGCAGCGCTGATCGGCCTCTCGCGGCTGACCTTCTCGATGGGCCAGTACCGCCAGCTCCCCGAAAGGCTGCGGCAGGTCCACCCGCGCTTCGGGACTCCCTACGTCGCGATTGTCGCCTTCTCGCTGGTCGCCGTGGTCACCGTGCTGCCAGGCGAGACCGAGTTGCTGGCGACCATGTACTCGTTCGGGGCGATGCTCTCGTTCACGGTTGCGCATGTCTCGGTGGTTCAGCTCCGCCGCCGTTTCCCCGATCAGGTGCGTCCCTGGCTGCCGCCGGCCAACTTCCGCTGGCGGGGAAGCCTGCTGCCGCTGAGCGCGGTCGTCGGCGGACTCGGCACCTTCTCCGCCTGGATTGTCGTGATGGCGCTCAATACGCGGACACTGGTGATCGGCACAGCGTGGATGCTGATCGGGCTCACCATCTACATGCTCTACCGGCGCAGCCAGGGCCTGGGCCTGCGGCAGACGGTCAAGGTGGTGATGCCGGAGCCGCTCGGGGTCGAGGAGATCGAGTACCACAGCATTCTCGTTGCCTTCGAGGACGACGCGCCGTTCTCCGAGGAGATGGTCGCGACCGCGGTCAAGCTCGCCTCCAAACGGCGCCGCGGCATTCATATCCACTCGATGCTGACCGTGCCGGCCCATCTGCCGCTGGGGGCCGAGATGGGGGAGCGCGAAGCCGGGCCTTTGAGCAAGATCGAGCAGGCGAAGCTGATCGGCGGCCAACGGGTGACCGGCCACGTCGAGCGGGTGCGTCCAGGGCAGGCCGGCTACTCGATCTCAGATGAGGCCAAGGAGATCGACGCGGCAGCCATCATCGTGGGCATGGGCTTCCGCAACGGGTCACCCCGCTACGACAAGACGCTGCAGACCGTCCTCGCCGAGCGTCCCTGCCGAGTGATCGTGGTTTCCGAGGGACCGGAGCACATGACCGCTGGACTCCCGGCCCCGACCTGATCGGCCCTCGCGTAGGCACGTTGCATTCGCGGCCGACCCAAGTGAGAATCGGCCCGTTGCGAAGTTCCCCTTCAACATGCCCACAAGGAGTGAAAATGAGTGCCACCGCACCTGACCGTCCGCGAAGATCAGGAAAGGGGGCGGTGGCCGCCATCTGCGCAGCGCTGATGTGCGGCGCAGTGCTCGTCCCGGCCGCCGAGGCGAGGATCGAGGGGCCCTACAAGCTCGAATTCGGCTTCGCGAAGCGGGCGATCATGAGGGCGACGGCGGAGATCTGCAAACGGGCGGATGACTGCGTGACCTGGTCGGTCAAGCCATGCAGGCGACGCTCATGGCATCGCATCGACTGCGTCTCGAACACGCTGTTCCCCGAAAACATCGTCTGCCGATTCGTGATGATCGCCAAATGGCCGCCCTGGTCAGACGAGCTACTTCTTCAACGCAAGCGCGTCTTCTGCCGGCAGGTCGCTTTGAGGCCAAGCGGGTAGACGGCAGCCTCGCGAGCAGCGCGAGCATTGCCCCGAGACGGTTCGGCCCTGGGGCTCAGATCTCCCAGTGGAAACGGCCGTCGCAGCGCGACCAGGCGCCGCGTTCGGCGCGGCGGGCACCCTTCTGGGCGCTCCGGTAGATCCCGAGGCGACTGAAGGCGCGGCCGACCACGAGGATCCTCGCCCAGCCCCTGGCGAGCTGAGCCGCCCCGAGGTCGCGGTCGCCGCGGAAGACGTAGGCGAGCAGGCGGCCGTAGCGGTCGAAGAGAGGCTGCCCGGGGTCGGTCAGAAGCCGGACCCGCGATCGCGGCGGAGCAAGCTGCCCCATTGAGGCCGACGCCCTACGCGCCCCGCACTCGAGCCCGCCGTACTTCTCGGGAGTGTCGATGCCGAGGATCCGCACGGCGTAACGCCTGCGCTTCGCGCCGAAGGCGCGGACCCTCAGCGTGTCGCCGTCGACGACGCCGAGGACCCTGCCCCGGATCCGCTGCGCAGGGGGCCTGTCGGGGGCCCGTGCGTCAGCGTCGTCACCGCCCGGAGCGGCGCACGGGCACGGCAGCGACTCGCAGGCCCTGCCGTCGCGATCCGCGTCGAGGCGGTGCGGGTCGCCGGGCCCGGCGGCGTCGTAGAAGGACTGCGCCTCCTTCTGCGTGGAGAAGTCGGAGCAGTCACGATCGGCGGCTCTCGCCCCCGGCGGTACGAGCAGCAGCAGCGCAGCCGCGAGGAAGCCAATCGGAAGGGCTCGTACGCCGGGTGAGAGCACCGGTCTCCCAAGCGTACGCCGTGGCCCCCGGCCTTGCTGATCGCGGTGGAACGCGGGACAATCGGGCAGTGGTATCGCACCGTTACTTTGTGATCGGCTTGGTCGGTGCCTGCATACTCAGCGCGGCCGTGGGCACCGGAACCACACTTCTGCTCGCGGAGCGAGGACCGGCCGGCCCTCAGGGCGAGCGCGGGGCTGAAGGCCCCCCGGGCAAGAGCGCGGAGGAGGCGCTGCTGCGGACCGAAGACCTCGATTGGCGCCTGGACCAGATCGAAGCGGACATCGCAACCGTCACGGGGCTGATCTCGGAATTCGAATTCAGGCCCCCCGCCGTCCTCGCCGGTGAACTGAAAGAACTGCAGCACGCGGCGCAGGAGTTCTGCGTGGCCTACGAACTGGAATGCTGAGGGACCGCCCGCGCTAACCGAGCGAGGCGGGGGCGCCGGAGTGGCGGAACTCCGCCAGAGTGCGCTCCATCTCCTCGACCTCGCAGGCGACCATCTCCGGCCAGGGCTTCTCGGGGTGCTCGTCGAGCGTCTTGTAGCCGTTGCCGCTGATCACCGCCACGACCGTGTCGTCGGGACCCAGCGTGCCGTCGGCGGCGAGCTTCGCCGTAGCGGCCACCGTGGTGCCGCCCGCGGGCTCGGTGAGAATGCCCTCGGTCGCGCCGAGCAGGTCGATCCCCTCGAAGATCTCCTCGTCCGTCGCGATGGCCGCCGAGCCGCCGCGTGACATCACAGCGTCGACGACCAGCGGGCCGTCGCCCGGGGCGCCGATCGCCAGCGAGTGGGCGGCCGTCTGCGGCTTCTGCGGCTCGATCTCGCCGCTGCCGTCGGTCACCGCGGTGGCTATCGGGCCGCATCCCTCCGGCTGGGCGATGCTGATCTTGGTCTGCGCCGTCTCGGCGAGCTCGACGGCCTCCATCTCAGCCAGGCCCTTGTGCACGCGTGAGGAGAGGGTCCCGCCCGCGGCGGGGATGACGAAGTGATCGGGCGAGCGCCAGTCGAGCTGCTCGAGCACCTCGAAGGCGACCGTCTTCGCGCCCTCCGCGTAGAACGGGCGCAGCGTGATGTTGGCGAACTGGATGCCGCTCGCCAGCGCCAGCTCGCGGCAGGCCCGGTTGGCTTCGTCGTAGTTGCCGTCGAGCTGGATCACCGCGGCGCCCAGCGCCCGGCAGGCCCTCGCCTTGCCGCGCTCGAGGTTGGAGGGGTAGAAGACGTATGCGGCGACGCCCGCCTTCGCCGCCAGCGAGGAAACGGCGGTGCCCACGTTCCCGGTCGAGACGCAGCCGATCTCCTCCTTGCCCAGCTCCAGGAGGCGGGCCACGGCCATCGACACCACCCGGTCCTTGTAGGAGAGGCTCGGGCGAGCGGTGCTGTCGTCCTTCAGGTAGAGGTTGCGGAGGCCGAGCTCGGCGCCGAGCCGGTCGGCGTGAATCAGCGGTGTGCGGCCGCTGTTGCGGCCGACCCGTTCCTGCGCGCGCCGATCGACGATCGGCAGCAACTCCTCCATTCGCCAGATGTTGAGCGGACGCTCGGCCGGCGGCAACTCGGCCAGGCGCTGCTTGGCCAGCTCGTAGTCGTAAGCGATGTCGAGGCCCTGCCCGCAGCCGAGGCACTTGAAGGTCGTGTCGGTGAGCGGGAGCCGAAGGCCGCAGTCACGGCAGACCAGCTCGGTCGCGCAGGAACGGGTGCGCTGATCCGCCGCGAGGCTCATCGCCCCTCGCCGCCCAGCGTTCTCGAGGGAAGCCCCCCCGCCTTCGCGAACCGCTTGCGCCGTTTGTTCCAAATCACCCTGGTCATCAGCAGTGGCGGAGAATGATAGCCCGGCTTGACGGCAACCACCCGGAGTGACCTGCGATCCAGGCGTGGCCCACTCGCGATCAGGCTCCCGTCGGGGCCGCGGACAGCCGCTCCGGCCACGGTCCGAGCAGCTCCGGGCCGTCCTCGCGTCCGAGGGCGAGCAGCAGCTCCTCCGCGATGTGGGGGGCGAGGGGCGCGAGCACCTCGGCCAGCAGGCCGAGCGCCTCCAGCAGGCTCTCGAAGTCGTCGCGGCTGAGCGCGCCGCGCCGCTTCACGATGCGCTTCTCGTAATCCTGGATCCGCTCGAAGAGCCGGGTCACGTTGCGAACCGCCTTGTGCATCTGGAGCCCCTCGAAGTCAGCGGTGATCCGTCCCAATCCGTTGTCGCACCATTTGCCGAGGCGCTCGCGGATGAAGGCCGTGTCGGCGGCCGCCTCCGGGTCATCCGGCGCCTCGGCGGCCGCCGCGATGCGATCGTGGGTGTAGTCCCAGACGTTCCTGAGGAAGCGGGACGCGAAGCGGAGAGCCCCTTCGGTCCAGTTGAGCGCCTTCGCCGGCCCCGCCGCGTAGAGGACCGCGAGGCGGACGGTGTCGGCGCCGTGCTCGGCGACCAGCTCGTCCGGGTCGACGACGTTTCCCAGGTGCTTGCTCATCTTCCGCCCCCCGGCGATCACCATCTCGTGGAAGAGGCAGCCTGCGAAGGGCTCGCCGTCCTCCATGAAGTCGAAGGGGCCGATGTCGCGCAGCGCCTTGGTCACGACCCGCTGGTCGAAGACGAAGCCGCCGCTGTCGTTGCCGGCGACCAGCCGCTCGGAGGGAAGCCAGCGCCGCAGGTCGGGGTGGGTGAACATCTCCTCGTCGCGCGCCTCAGGGGGCACGGCGGCGGGCACCCAGAGCCAGAGGGCGTCGAAATGGCAGTCGAGGGTGTCGGTCTCGCGCCGGGACGGCTCCCCGCAGCTGGGGCAGGGCGCCTCGACAAAGTCGGCGCGCTCGGCGAGCGGGTTTCCCTCGCCCGTCGGCTCGACGTCGAACGGCAGCGTCACCGGCAGCTCCTCGACCGGCACCGGCACGGCGCCGCAGGACTCGCAGTGGACGACGGGAATCGGGGTGCCCCAGTAGCGCTGCCTCGAGATCGAGAAGTCGGCGGCGCGGTACCGCTTCGCCTCGCGCAGCGCCGCATCCGTCTCGGCCTCGGCACCAGCGCCCTGGGCGTCGCCGACCCGCGGGACCCGCGAGGCGATCGCCTCGTCGGCCTCGTCCACCGCCGGGATGCCGAGGGCAGCCGTGGGCCCGTAGCGCGCATCGACGAGTGGCGAGACGATGACCGGCAGCTCGGAGCCGGCCGGCCCCGCGATCGAAGCACCGGTGTCGATCGCCGGCACGGCGGCGGCGTCACGGGCACTCCGCTCCCAGCCCCCTGAGCGAAGCTCGTCGAGCTGCTCCTCTACTCCGGCCCGCGCCGTCCATCTCTCGACCTCGGGGTGGCGCGGGGAGAGCAGCACGAAGCGGGACTCGGCCAACGCGCCGGAGTGTGGGGTGAAGACGGTGAGCGCCTCCCCCTCGGGCCCGGATAGGTCCAGTTCGACCCCGTCCGTGCGGCCGAGGATGTAGTGCTGCGTCTTCAGGGACAGCTCGTCCCAGTTCTCCAGGCGCTCGAGGTTGCGGTCGTTCTCCTCGAGGTAGGGGGTGATTCGCAGGAACCAGGTCGGGCGGCGGATCAGCCGCACCGGGTTGTGGCAGCGCCAGCAGCGGCCGTCCTCGACCTGGAGCGCGGCGAGCGTCGTCTGGCAGGTGTCGCACCAGTCGACCGTTGCGTCGTCGCGGTAGATCAGGCCCGCGTCGAAGAGGATGAGGAAGAGCCACTGGGACCAGCGGTACTGGTGCTCGTCGGAGCTGTAGAAGACCCGCTCGAGGTCGAAGGAGAAGCCGAGGCGCTCGATCTGCGCCATCATCCGCTCACCGCAGGCCTGCACCCAGTCGGCCGGCCGCACCCCCCGCTCGATAGCCGCCATCTCCGCGGGGAGGCCGAAGGCGTCGAAGCCGAAGCCGAAGAGGACGGCGTCTCCTCGGGCGCGGCGGAAACGCGCGTACGCGTCGCCGATCGCGTAGTCGCGCACGTGTCCCATGTGGAGGTTGCCCGAGGTGAAGGGGCTGGAGGGCTTGACGTAGACGCCCGGACCGTCCCCAGGATCGGAGGTTCGGAACGCAGCGCGCTCCTTCCAGGCAGCCTGGCGGGAGGCCTCGATCGCCGCCGGCTCGTAGTTGGGTCGCTCGTTGCTCATCACCGTGAGTCTGCCAGCCGCCCGACTTCCCCCGCCGGCCGGCCCACCCGAACCCTCAGTCGGCAAACGTCCAGAGCTTGTTACCGAGGAAGTTGAACGGCATCGCTACTGCGACGGCGATTGCCTGAGCGGTCAAGCCCGGCAGCGAAGCCTCGGCGATCAGGGCCTCGAGGACCACGAGGTTGATCAGCAGGGCGACGACGCTGACGGTGAAGAAGCGGGCTGCCTGGAAGCCGGGATGCCCATCTGATGCTCGGAAGGTCCAGTGCCGGTTCCAGAGGAAGTTGTTCGTCACCGCGACGCAGAAGGCGATCACCGCCGCGATCGCGTGGTGCGGCCCGAGGGTCGAGATGAGCAGGGCGAAGACGCTGAGGTTGAGCACGTACCCGGAACCGCCCACCACCCCGAACTTGAGCAGCTGCAGCCAGCTGGCCCGGCGGCGGGCGGCGGCGCCTATCCGGTAGGCGAGTTCGGAGGTCTGGCCCATCGGCAGAGCCTATGCGGTCCCTGCGCGTAGTGTTCGGGATTCAATGCGAGGCAGGATCGGCACCTTCTCAGTGGTGGCCGCGGTCGCGGTGGCCGCCGGGGTCGCGGGTGCCCTCGCCGGCGATGACCCACCGCCCCCGGAGGCCGACCCCGGCGTGCCGACCGTCAGCTTCATCTCGCCCCGCAACGGCGCCCGCCAGTCGAGTCACGCCGTGGTCGCCAAGGTGAAGGTGGACAACTTCCGCATTGCGCCGCGGCGCTTCGGCGGCGAACCGCAGCTCGGCGAGGGCCACCTCCGCTTCAGCCTCAACCGGGTCCCCGATTGCGTCGACCCCCAGAAACTCCGCCGCGCCGAGGAGAGCCCGATCGGCCGCGGCAGGCTGGTCGGCGCCTCCTTCGACTTTCCGCGCTACGCCGGCCCCAACGGCCTGCTGGCGGAACGGATCGGCTCGACCGGGAGCTACTCCCCGGCCACCCGCCCGGAGATCTACTACGAGAACCTGCGCTTCGGCCTCTACCGGCTCGTCGTCACCCTCGCCCAGAACAACGGCGCCACCACACCCCACCACGCCGTCACCAACTTCCAGATCCTTCCCCGCCCCGGGCACGGACCGAAACCGTGCCCCAAGGGCAAGGTCTCCAGCGCGAAGGCCGAGAGCCTCAACTGAGGCCTAACGCCGCAGCAGCCGTCCGGGCACGTCCAGGAACTCGATCGCGCCGGAGAAGTCGAAGCCGGGAGTGGGCCCGCCCTGGAGCGCGTACACGCGCCGGCCCTGAACGGCCCCCCCGAGCCCGTGCCGTGGGGTGCGCATACCGGGCAGCTGACGCCAGCGCCGACGCTCGGGGTCGAACAGCTCGACCGGGCGGATCGTCTCTCCACCCGGGGTCAGCTCCTCGCCGCCGAACACAACCGGGTGCCCGCGCACGTCGACCGCGGCGAAACCGCTGCGGGAATGCAGCAGCGAGGGCTGCCGGGACCACCGTCCCCGGCGCGGATCGAAGCGCTCGACGACGTCGAGGTTGCGGGCACCCTGGCGCCCTCCGAACACGTAGAGGCGGCCGCGGCTCGCCACCGCCGCGATGTGCTCGCGGGGCACCCTCATCGGGGCCGAGCTGCGCCAGCGCCTCGAGACGACGTCGTAGACCTCAAGCGTGGTCAGCGCCCCGCCCTCGCCCGCTCCCCCGACCGCGAAGAGCCTGCGGCCGATCGCGGCCAGGCCGGCCGCGGCGCGTGCAGTGGGGGACTCGCGCAATCGCACCCATCGGTTGCGGCGCGGGTCGTAGCGCTGGAGGGCGGCGGTGACGGGGCTGAAGCTGGAGTCCACGTAGCCGCCGTACACGTAGAGGAAGCCGCGGTGCGCGGTCACCGCGGGGTGGTTGACGGCAACCGGCATCGGCGGCAACCGCCTCCACCGATTGCGGCGAAGGTCGTATCGCTCGACGGCGTCGGTAGTGGAACCGGGCGAGACGAAGCCGCCCACCACGTAGATGAAGCGCCCGATCCGGGCCGCGCCCACCTCCGTCCTCTCCAGCCCGGCATCACGCAGGGGCCGCCAGGCGCCGGTCGCGGAGGTCGTCGCGCCCCTCCCCCAGTCTCCTGCGGTCAGACCGAGGAGAATCGCGAGCAGGGCCGAGAGGCCGACGAGTCGAAGAGCCAACCCCGTTCTCCGCCTTGCTCGGCTCACGAGGAGGGAGTATGGCCGAGACCTGGAGCGGCAATCAACAGATCTGTCCCAGCAGCCGTCCCGGAGCCTTTACTTCACTTTGTATAGTCGCTTGTAATGCCGACCTACCGCCGTCTGATGGGCTTCCTGCGCCCCTATCGTCGCCAGCTCTGGGGCTCGCTGGTCTTCGCTTGGGCGGCGATGGGGATGACGGTGCTGATCCCCTGGCTGATCGGGCGCGCGGTCAACGCGATCGAGGCCGGCGAACGCCCCGACCTGCTGCCCCTCGCCCTGGCGATCGCCGCGGCCGGCATCCTGCGCTTGGGCCTGACCATGGTGCGGCGGCTGGTCGCCGGCAGGGTCTCGCTGGCGGTCGAGTTCGACCTCCGCCGTCGCTTCTACGGGCACCTGCAGCGACTCGAGCTGGGCTTCTTCGACTCCCAGCAGACCGGGCAGCTGATGTCGCGGGCGACGGTCGACCTTCAGTCGATCCGCTTTTTCCTCGGCTACGGGCTGATCTTCATCACCCAGAACCTGCTGACGATCGTCCTCGCCAGCTTTGTGATGTTCCTGATCGAGCCCTGGCTGGCGCTGATCGCGCTTGCCCCCACGCCGTTCGTCGTCTACACCGCCTCCCGCTACAACCGGGTCGCGCGCCCGGCCGTCCAGGAGGTCCAGCAGCGGCTCGCCGAACTGACCGCGGAGGCGGAGGAGAACGTCTCCGGAATCCGCATCGTCAAGGCCTTCGCCCGCGAGGAGCACCAGCTCCACCGCTTCAGGCGCGCGGTCGCCCGCGTCTTCGACCAGAGCGTCTACTCGACCCGCCTGCAGGCCTTCTTCTCGCCGCTGCTCGGCCTGCTCCCCCAGCTGGGGATCGCCCTGGTGCTGCTGATCGGCGGTCGCCAGGTGATCGCCGGCAACCTCAGCCTCGGCGACTTCACCGCCCTCTACACCTACCTGGTGATGCTGGCGGCGCCGATGCGGATGCTGGGGATGGCGATGGGGATGGCGCAGCGGGCGATCGCCTCGGGCAACCGCCTCTTCGAGATCCTCGACCGCGAGCCTCGGATCGAGAGCCCGCCGGACGCGCCGCCCCTGCCGGCCGGTGGTGGGCGGGTCGAGGTGCGGGGAGTGACCCTGCGCTACGACGGTGCCGGTCCCGCCCTGCGCGACGTGAGCCTCGAGGTGGCGGCGGCGCGGACGGTGGCGCTGGTCGGTCCCTCGGGGTCCGGCAAGACGAGCCTGGTGGCGCTGATCGCGCGCCTCTACGACCCCAGCGAGGGATCGGTGCTGGTGGATGGCGCGGACGTGCGGTCGGTCGACCTGGGCTCTCTGCGCTCGGAGGTCGCCTTCGTCAGCGACGACAGCTTCCTCTTCACCGCGAGCGTTGCGGAGAACATCGCCTACGCGAACCCTGACGCGGGGCGCGAGGAGATCGAAGCCGCCGCGCGTCGCGCCCAGGCCGACGAGTTCATCCGCGACCTGCCCGGCGGCTACGACACCCTCGTCGGGGAGCGCGGGCTGACCCTCTCGGGCGGCCAGCGCCAGCGGGTCGCGATCGCTCGCGCCCTGCTCGCCGACCCGCGCATCCTGATCCTCGACGACGCCACCTCCTCTGTCGACGCGACCACCGAGGCGGCGATCAAGGCGGGGCTGCGCGAGGCGATGGCCGGACGGACGACCTTCGTGATCGCCCACCGCCTCTCCACCGTCGCGCTCGCCGACGAGGTCGTGGTGATGGACGCCGGGCGGATCGTCGATCACGGCACCCACGAGGAGCTGCTCGAGAGCTGCGGCTTCTACCGCGAGATCGCCGAGCATGGCCTCGCCGACTCGGTCTTCCTGCAGCGCGACCTCGAGCAGCGTGAGGAGCTGGCGCGACTATGAGAAGGCTCTGGCGACTGATCCGGGGCGAGGACCAGCGCGCGCGCAAGCTGCGCTGGATGGCCGGGCTGCTGCGCCCCTACCGGGGCCGGGTGGCGCTGACCGCGGTCGCGATCCTCGCCGCCTCCGCCGCCGCACTCGCTCCCCCGTACCTGGCGGGCCAGGCGATCGATGCGGGCATCGTCACCGGCGACACGGATGCGCTGACGCTGATAGTCGCGGCCTTCGTCGGCGTCGCGGTCGTCTACGCGGCCGCGACCTTCGCCCAGACCTACCTGGTCGGCTGGGTCGGCACCCGCGCGCTCCAGGACCTGCGCGAGCGGGTCTTCTCCCACCTGCAGTCGATGTCGATCGGCTTCTTCACGCGGCGCAGCCCCGGCGTGCTGATCAGCCGCATGACCAACGACATCGAGGCGCTCAACCAGCTGGTGACCAGCGGCGTCGTGACGCTCCTCTCCAGCGGCCTGACCCTGGTCGGGGTGGTCGTGATCATGCTGCTGCTGGACCTGAAGCTCGCCCTG
>DASUUD010000060.1:0-14755 GCA_036374255.1 Solirubrobacterales bacterium
AACTACCGCCTGCGCGACTGGCTCGTCTCCCGCCAGCGCTATTGGGGCGCCCCGATCCCTGTCGTCTACTGCGACGACTGTGGAATCGTCCCGGTGCCCGAGGACCAGCTCCCGGTCGAGCTGCCCGAGGTGGAGGACTACGCCCCGCGGGGTCGCAGCCCGCTCGCCGCCGCCGAGGACTGGATGGTGACCGACTGCCCGCGCTGCAACGGCGCGGCGCGGCGTGAGACCGACACGATGGACACCTTCGTCGATTCGGCCTGGTACTTCATCCGCTACCTGGACCCTCGCAACGAAGAAGCCGCCTGGGACCGGGCCGCGGCCGACCACTGGCTTCCCGTCGACCAGTACATCGGGGGGGTCGAGCACGCGATCCTCCACCTCATGTATGCGCGCTTCTTCACCAAGGCGCTCGCCGACATGGGCCACCTCTCGGTCCAAGAGCCCTTCGCCAACCTCTTCGCCCAGGGCATGATCACCCGCGACGGGGCGAAGATGTCCAAGTCGAGGGGCAACACGGTGAGTCCCGCGGAGTACGTGGAGCGCTACGGCGCCGACACCACCCGCACCTACATCTGCTTCATGGGCCCGCCGGAGCGGGGGGCCGACTGGTCGGACGAGGGGGTGGAGGGCGTCAACCGCTTCCTGGCCCGTCTCTGGCGCCTCTGCGAGGAGGTCGAGGGGAGGACCGGCGGAGAGGTCGACAGCGCGGCGGAGGGACCGGCCCGCGATCTGCTCGCCAAGGCCCACTGGGCGATCGACAAGGTCAGCTCGGACTTCCGGCGCGGCTTCCAGTTCAACACCGCGATCGCCGCCGTCATGGAGCTGGTCAACGACGCCTACCGGGTAAAGGACTCGCTCTACGGCGAGCCGGCGGGCACGGCGGCGGTGCGCTTCGCGGCGGCCACCGCCGCCTCGCTGGTCTTCCCCTTCGCCCCGCATCTCGGCGCGGAGGTCTGGGAGCGCCTGGTCGGGGGGAGGGTGTGGGAGGAGCCGTGGCCGCAGGCCGACCCGGCGCTGCTTGCCAGGGAGACCGTGACCCTCGTCGTCCAGGTGAACGGCAAGCTGCGGGACCGGATCGAGGCCGCGGCGGACGCCTCGGAGTCGGAGCTGCTCACCCTCGCGCGCGAGAGCGAGAAGGTGCGGCGCCACCTCGATGGCAGGGAAGTGGTCAAGGAGATTGTCGTCCCGGGCAAGCTGGTCAACCTGGTCGTTCGCTGAGGTTCGCACAGGCATGCCTCGACATTTGGTACAAAGCGCGCCCAATGCTCGTCAGGCGGCTCGAGGAGGCTCCCGTTGAGGAGTGGCACAAACTCCGCTCCCATGTCCTCATGGACGCGGGGGAGATGGGCTCGCGCAATCTCTCGGTCACCTGGCTGGAGATTCCCACCGGAGCCAAGCAGACGCTGCGCTCCCACGAGGAGTCCGAGCAGGCCTACGTGGTGGTTCGCGGCTCCGGCACGATGTCGGTGGCCGGCGACACGCAGCGGGTCGGCGAGGGAGACCTGATCCTGGTCCCGCCGGCCACCGACCACTCGATCGCCAACGACGGCGACGGTGCCTTCGCCTGCGTCTCGGTGCAGTCGCCGCCGGTCGCGGTGGCCGAGCTGTACGGCGGCCAGATGGCCGAGGTCAGCGGCTACGACGACGACGACGAAGATCTGTAGCCGAAACGTTTGATCCGGCGCGCCATCGGCGTGGCGCGATCGTCGACGCTCGGCACGTGCCCGAGTTGAGCAGGACCCAGGTGATCGTCTACGGCGCGGTCGCCGTGGCGCTGCTGTTGGTCGGAGCCCGTGCGATCCGCTCCGAGGGCAGCGGCACCTCCCTCGGCCCGACCGGGGAGCTCTCGTCGAGGGCGTCGGTCCCGGACAGCGGGATCAGCATCCAGAGCGGCGGGGGCGACGTCATCGTCGACGTCACGGGCGCGGTGCGCGAGCCCGGCGTGTATCACCTGCCGGCGGGAGCCCGTGTCGTCGACGCGGTCACCCGGGCCGGGGGTCCGGCCCCCGGGGCCCTGCTGGAAGGGATCAATCGGGCGGCCCGGCTCACCGACGGGCAGCAGATCGTCGTCCCGAAGCGGGGAGGGGGGACAGCAGCGGGAGGTCCGGGGGTGACAGCGGAAGGCGGGCCCATCGGGCTCGGGACGGCGACGGTCGAGCAGCTCGAAACGATCGACGGGATCGGGCCGGTCACCGCGCAGAAGATCGTCGAATACCGCGACCAGCGGGGTGGCCTCTCCTCGGTCGAGCAGCTCGACGAGGTGAGCGGGATCGGTCCCGCCACGATGGAATCTCTGCGGGCCCGCCTGCAACCGTGACGGGGGGCGGGCGGACCCGGGCGCCGATGCTCCTCCTGACCGCCGTCGCCACGGTGGCGGTCCTCGCGCTCCTTCACACGGTGGAGATTCGCGGGCGCGCGGAGGCGGCGCTCGGTCGGGGCATGCCGGCGCGGGAGGCTGAGCTGGCGCGCGGTTTCGTCCTCGGACAGGACGAGCGGATCGACCCGCGCACGGTCGAAGACTTCCGTCGTTCGGGGCTGAGCCACCTGCTGGCGGTCTCCGGGCAGAACGTGGCGCTCCTCGCCCTGCTGGCGATGCCGGTCCTGGCCGCGCTGGGGATCCCCCTCCGCGCCCGGCTGATCTGGATCCTCGCCCTGATCGCCGTCTACGTTCCCCTCGCCGGGTCCGGGCCGTCGATCCAGAGAGCGGGTGTGATGGGGGCGCTCTCCGTCCTGGCGACACTTGGAGGTCGACGCTCCTCCCTGCTCCACACGCTCCTGATCGCGGCGATCGTCACCGTCGCGATCGATCCGGGCGTGGCCGCCGACGTCGGCTGGCAGCTCAGCTTCGCGGCGGTCACCGGGATCATCGCGCTGGCGGGGTCGCTGCGGGCCGCGATCGCGGCGTGGATCGGCAGGGGGTCATGGCGGTCCACTCTCGCCGATGGCGCCGCAATGACGACCGCCGCGACCCTCGCCACCGCTCCGCTGATCGCCTTCCACTTCGGCGCCGTCTCGACGACGACGCTGCTCGCCAACCTGGCGGCAATGCCCGCGGTGGCGCCCGCGATGTGGCTGGGGATGCTGGCCGCGGCCGGCGGACAGGTGCCGGGGTTCCCGGTTGAGGCGATCAACGCGATCAACGCGCCCCTGCTCGCGTACATCGCCCAGATCGCGGCCTGGTGTGGCCGTCCCGGCTGGGCCTACCTGGAGCTGCGGCTTGGCGGGGCCGGCCTCGTCGTCTCCTATCTGGCCCTGGCGGTCGCCGTCCTGCTGACCGTGCGTTGGCGTCGGAGCGCTCGAATCGGCGCCCTGCGCCGCAGAGCTGCCGGCGGGCCGAAGACCCACGCATATCGTGGGAGATCGGCCCGCCGGCGTTGGTACAGGCGGTCTGCGCCCGGCTTGGCGCTGGCGCTTCTCGCCGTTGCGCTGGCCGGGGCGGGGCTCGGCGGTGGGGCCGGGGCGACCGGGTCGCCCGTGAGGGGGCTGCGCGTCTCCGTGCTGGACGTCGGCCAGGGCGACGCGATCCTGCTGCAGCCGAGGCGCGCACCCGCGGTGTTGGTTGATGCGGGACCGCCGGGCGCAGGGCTCGCCGAGAGGCTCCACCGCGCCGGGGTGGAGCGTCTCGGCGCCGCGCTAATCACCCACGACCAGGCGGACCATGCCGGGGGTTTGGCGGAGCTGCTGACCTGGTTTCCGATCGGCCAGGTCCTGTTCGGGGAGCTCGGGAAGGAGAGCCGGGATCTGGCGCGTGCCTCGGGCGTGGCGCTGCGCCGCATCTCCGCCGGCGGCGAACTGCGCTCTGGAGGGCTGAGGCTGACGGTTCTCTGGCCGCCGAGGGAGGTTCTGCACGGGTCCCGGGCGGGCGTGGACCCGAACGATCTGTCTCTTGTGGCCCTTGCCCGCTGGCGCGACTTTACGATGCTGCTGGGAGCGGATGCCGAGGCGGAGGCCGTGCCGCTCGACCCCGGCCCGATCGACGTGCTCAAGGTCGCCCATCACGGCAGCGACGACGCCGGTCTCGAGAGCCTGCTCTCGAGCACGGGGCCGCAGCTCGCCGTCATCTCGGTGGGGGAGGGGAACCCGTTCGGCCATCCGACGCCCCGAACCCTCGCCACCCTGGCCTCCCACGGGGTCCAGGCCCTGCGCACCGATCGCGACGGGACGGTCACGCTCAGCGCGGGCCGCGGCGGGGTCAGCGTGAGCGTCGAGGACCGATAGGGCCTGTGACCCCACTTGTCGACGAATTTCCCACCTAATACTGGGGTTTTTTCTCTCAATGCTTGTGAAGACCCAATTCTTGGCCGATGGTCGTACTGGTGCGTTTCGGCCCCGGACAGTCCCGGTTGCGTAAGCCAGCCCTCTCGAGTCTGCTGGGTGACGGCCTGATCGAGCGAATCCGAAGCACCACTCTCGGCATCCTCGGGATCTGCGCCGCAGTCGGTCTCGGACTCGTCGCGCTCATTCTGCAGCAGAGCTGGCCGATCGCCCCAGACCTGCCCCTGCCGAACGCACCCACCGATAACGACGCGGTCGGAGATCGGAACACAGGTGGCTCGAGCGAGGACCTCGCCCTCGGGCTGCTCGCCCCGAGGGCCATCCCCCCCGCACTTGTCCCGTCGCCGTCCAGCCGGGGCGGCGACGGCGGCCCTGTGGCTCCCCGGCGGTCCAGCTCGACCCGGATCGTGGTCGCCCCGGCGACGCAGACCGGCGGTGTCGGACCGGAGGCTCCATCCGGCAGTCCGGCGCCGCCCGCGACTTCGCCGCCGGCGGAGATTCCGTCCCCCGCCACGAATCCTTCTCCGCCCTCTTCCCCTCCTCGGACGACTCAGGCGTCCACACCTGGATCAACGGCAACGAGGCTTCGAGCCGGGGCGCCGTCTGCCTCAACGAAGACGTCCTCTCCCGCGCATCCCGGCAACGGCAAGGCCCACGGGAAACCCGAGTGGGCCGGCTCCGGGGCGGGCGGGAACGCCCAGGGGAAGCCCGAGTTGGCCGGCTCCGGGGCGGGTGGCAACGCCCACGGGAAACCCGAGTGGGCCGGCTCCGGCTCCGGATCCGGCGGCGGAAGCGCTCAGGGCCAGGGCCCCGAGCCCGCTGGTTCCACGGGGAACCCGGGCAAAGGCCACGCCTACGGGCGCGAAGGCAAGTAGTCAGAGGCCGAGGGGCTGTCTAGACTCGGCTCGATGGCCGAGATGCAAGCGCTCTACCTGATCGCCGGCACCGACGGCGCGAAGATCGAAGCGACCCGGACTCGGCTTCGGGCGCGGGCCGAAAGGGAGGGCGGTCCCACGGCTCTTGAGGTGTTCGAGTCGCGCGAGGGCTGGGGAGCACCGGACCACGAGGCGCTGCTGGGGGCGATCTTCGCAATGGCCCTCACCCAGTCGCGCCGCTACCTCCTCGCCGATGGCGTCGAGCGCTGGCGCGATCGGCAGCTCGACGAGGTGGCCGCGGCACTCGCCGAGCTTCCCGCCGACCTCACGGTCGTCCTCATCGCCCGCGCCAAGGCTCCGGCCAAGCTGCTGCGCGCCGTGAAGGCTGCCAAGGGCGAGATCCACGAGTTCACGGCGCCCAAGCCCCGGGAGATTCCCCGCACCCTGGTCAGCGAGGCAAAACGCCTCGGCTTTCGGCTCGAGCCGGCCGCCGCGCGGATGCTCGTGGAGCGGATGGGGACCGACTCGCTGCGACTCCAGAACGAGCTTCGGCGGCTGGCGCTCTGGGCGGGAGAGGGGGGTGAGGTGAGCGCCGCCGACCTCGACGCGATGATCTCCGACAACTCCGAGGCAGCCGTCTGGTCGCTCTCTGATGCGTTGCTGGAGCGGGACCCGGCGAAGGCGGTACGGATCGGCGAGCGTCTGATCGCCCAGGGGGAGAACGTGACCGGGCTGATCTACGGCCTCGCCTCCCGCCTGCGCAAGGCCTGCGCAGCGGCCGCCCAGCTCGAGGACGGCATGCCGGCCCGACAGGTGGAGTCAAGCCTCGACATGCACCCCTACGCCGCGAAGCAGCTCGTTGGGCGCCTTCGGGACACCAGCCTCGAGGACCTTCATGACGCGACAGCTGCGGTCGCCGATCTCGAGGTCTGGTGCCGGGGTGGGGCCGATTACGGCGACGACCTCGCCTTGACCCTCGCCCTGAGGCGCGCGGCCGGAGCGGCGACCTAGGACTGGGCGCCGGCGGCGATGCGGGCCGCCCTGGCCTTCTTGCGAGCGCCGGTGTTCCTGTGCAGCGCGCCTTTCTGGATCGCCTTGTCGATCCGCGAGAGGAGCGCCCGGTGCTCGGCCTCGATCGTCGCTGCGTCGCCACCCTCGACCGCGCTTTCCAGGCGCCGGAAGTGCGTCTTCACGGTGCTGGTCAGGAGCCGGTTCTCGGTTCGCTCCCGTGCGCTGCGTAGGATCCGCTTCTTCTGTGAGGCTATGTTGGCCATGAGTCGAGTGCCCGAAACCGGCGCCGGCCGGCTGCGGGCGGCCGCCGACTATAGCGACTGAGATCCAGCTTGGAGAGGCCCGAGGCACCTGAGACTCCCGACCGCGGGGACGCCGAGGTTGGCGCCGATGCGGCTCTGCGCGCGGCTGAGGCCTTCGAGCCGGGTGAGGAGCCGGGAGCGGATCCGGCGCCGGGTCGCCAGGCGGGTCGCATCGCGCGATCCACGGCGTTCTTCTCGATCGCCACCGCCGCGTCGCGCGTCGCCGGGCTCGGCCGCGAGATCGTCGCCGCCGGCTACTACGGGGTCAGCGGGCCGATGTCGGCCTTCACGATCGCTTTCCAGGTGCCGAACCTGGTCCGCTCCCTCTTCGCCGACGCCGCGCTGCAGCCGGCCTTCGTGCCGATCTTCACCGAGCAGCTCGAGAAGAGGAACTACCGCGAGGCGTTCCGGCTCGCCTCGACGCTGCTCCTCCTCGTCACCCTCGTGCTCGGCTCGATCACGGCGCTGTTCGTGCTGCTCGCCCCGGCCCTCATGCCGCTGTTCGCCCCGGGCTTCGAGGGGGAGATCCTCGACCTTACCGTCACCCTCTCTCAGCTCCTCTTCCCAATCCTGATCCTGCTCGGGGCCAGCGGAGTGGTCGTTGGCATCCTCAACAGCTACGACCGCTTCGGAGCCTTCGCCGTCGCCCCGCTGTTCTGGAATTTGACGATCATCACGGTGCTGGTAGTCGTCGCGCCCGCCTTCGAGGGGCAGGACCGGATCTACGCCTACGCGATCGGAATCCTCGCCGGCACCCTCGTCCAGCTCCTGATCCCGGTCTTCGACCTGCGCAATACGCCGTTCCGGTTCGGGTTCAGCTTCGACTGGCGAAACAGGGACGTGCGGCGCGTCCTGCTGCTGATGCTGCCCGTGACGATCAGCCTCGGGCTGATCAACTTCAACCTGGTCGTCAACAGCCTCTTCGGCAGCCTCGTCAGCGACGAAGCGCCGGCTGCGATCGACAAGGCATTCCGCATCTACCAACTTCCACAGGGGATCTTCTCGGTGGCGATCGCCACGGTCCTCTTCCCGACCCTCGCGCGCTTTGCGGCGCGCGGCGAGCACGACAACCTGCGGGCGACGATGGCGAACGGGATGCGGCAGATCCTCTTCGTCCTCGTTCCGGCCTCCGCGGCGGTCCTCGTCCTCTCCGAGCCGATGATCCGTCTCGTCTACGAGCGGGGAGAGTTCACTCCAGAGCAGACCACCCTGGTCGCGACGGCGCTGTTCTGGTTCGCCTTCTCGCTGCCGACGAACGGGCTCTTCCTGCTCCTCACGCGCACCTTCTTCAGCCTGCAGCGACCCTGGCTGCCGACCGCGATCGCCGCCGGCAACCTCGCGGTGACGGCGCTCGTCGCTCTCGCCCTCTACCGGCTCGGGGTCGGGGGTATCGTGGCGGCGACTGCGATCGCCACCGGCGCCAGCGTCATCGCGCAGGCGACGATCCTGCGACGAGTTCTGAGCGGGCTCGAACTGGGTCGCCTCGCCGACGCAGCCGCCCGCATCGCACTCGCCTCCGCGGCACTGGCGGCGGTCAGCCTCGGCGTATGGGAGCTGCTCGACGGCGCTCTGGGCCGGGGCCTGGCGGGCCAGATCGTCTCCCTCGGCGCTGCCCTCGGCGTCGGCGGGCTGGTTTACCTGGGGGCCGCGCGGCTGCTCCGGATCGCCGAGCTCGAACAGGTGACGCGGCTCCTGCGCCGGAGCTAGATGCTCGACCTCGGCCGCTACCTGCTGGGCGTCGCGGAGCTGACACTCCTTGTCGGCTTCGCCTGGCTCGGCGCCTCGATCCTCCGCTCCCGCCTCATCCCAACTCTCTCCGGCCTTCCGTCCCACCTTGCGACCGCGGTCCTCGCCCTCGCCCTCCTGATATGGGTCGCGGAGCTTCTCGGAACCTTCGGCGCTTTCGAGCCGTTGCCGTATGTCGTTGCGGTCGGTGTGGTGTGCGTCTCGATCGCGACGCTCCTCCCGCGGGTGGCGTGGGGGATGGGGGGTCGAGGACGACCCCGCCTGCAGCGCCCCCCATCCCCCGCGACAGGACCCGCGGGCCGGGGCGTCGGGTTAACAACGCTGATCGCAGTGCCGATCGCAGTAGTTGCGGTGATCAAGTTCGGAGTCGACGTGGGGGCCCAGCTCGGCACCGGCATGACCGGCTTCGATTCGACCTGGTACCACGGCCCGTTCGCCGCCGGCTTCTTCCAGAGCGGCGATACCTGGAGCCTGCACTTCATCGCCCCCCAGTTCCTGGCCTGGTTCTATCCGGCCAACGCGGAAATCGCGCACGGGATCGGGATGCTCGCCTTCGAACGCGATCTGATCTCGCCGCTGCTCAACCTCGGCTGGTTGATCGGCTGCCTGGCCGCGGCCTGGTGCATCGGCCGGCCGTATCGGGTGGCGCCGGCCTCGCTTGCGCTCGGCGCGATCGCCCTCAGCGTCCCCGCCTTCGCCGACCAGGCCGGTGAGGCGCGCAACGACATAGTCGGCACCTTCTTCATGCTCGCCGCTGTCGCCGTCGCCCTCAACGCCTGGACCACCCGCCATGGGGGCGAGTCCGGCCTCGCGCCCGGCGCACTCGCCGTGGTCGGGCTTGCCGCCGGTCTGGCGGCCGGGACCAAGCTCAACTTCCTCGTCCCGGCCTCGGTCCTCCTCGTCGGGCTGACTGTGCTCGCCGGCCGCGGCGCCAGGTTGCGGGCGCTCGCGATCTCCGGCCTCGCCGCGATCGCCGGAGGCGGTTACTGGTACCTGCGCAACCTGGCTCACACCGGCAATCCGCTGCCCTGGCTCAAGGACCTCGGCCCGCTCTCCGTGCCCGCTCCCGACCAGGCCCTCGGCGGGCGCGAAGGCCACACCGTGCTCGGGTACGTGGGCGATGGCTCGGTCTGGGCCGACTGGCTCTTTCCCGGGCTGAGAGATGGGTTGTGGGTCATCTGGCCGCTGCTGCTCGCGCTGGCGTTCGCCGGCCTCCTGCTCAACCTGCGGGCTCGAGCCGCCCCGCTGCTGCGAGTGGCGGGGCTGACCGGCCTCGCGGCCCTGCTCGCCTGGCTCTTCGCCCCGACCTCCGCATCCGGTCCGGAGGGAATGCCTCGCGGCTTCGAGTCCGGGCTCCGCTACCTGGTCCCGGCCCTCGTCCTCGGCCTGGCCCTCCTGCCGGCTGCTCCCGCCCTCCGAAACCGTCTGGCCCGCCTCACCACCCTCAGGCCGACTTCGCCTTTGTTCGCGGACAGCGCGAGTAAAGGCGAACTCACCGGGTGGGGGGGAGGTTACGGCCGGCTGGCTACAGGCATGGCGATCGTCCTGGTCAGCTTGGCGATCGTCGCCGGTTATCCGATTCAACGCCACTATCTGGAGGGCCGCTACTCGGATCCCTCGTTCACGACGCCGGGCCTCAACGCCGCCTTCGCCTGGGCAGGCTCCGTATCAGACTCCCGGATCGCCACGACAAGCACCCGCCAGTACCCGTTGTACGGCACCGACCTGTCCAACCGGGTCGAGTTCGTCGGCATAGAGCGTCCCCATGGCGGCTTCGTGGCCCCCAGGAACTGCCGGACCTGGCGGCGCCTGCTCAACGAGGGCGGCTACGACTACGTCGTCGCCTCCCGCGACCGCATCGAACCCGGCAAGCGGGCGTTCCCGGCGACCGCCCGATGGACCGAATCCCCGGCAGCGACCGTGATCCTCCGCAAACCGCCCACGGTCGTCTTCGAGCTGAGCGGTCCCCTGGATCCATCCGCGTGCTGAGTGCGGCGACAGGACCCGCCCGCCAGTCGCTCCCGCCATACTCCGCACGCCGATGGAACGCATCCGCAACTTCTCGATCATCGCCCACATCGACCATGGGAAGTCGACCCTTGCCGACCGGATTCTCGAGCTCACCGGGGCCGTCGATCCGAAGAAGATGCGCGCCCAGGTGCTCGACTCGATGGACCTGGAGCGCGAGCGCGGGATCACGATCAAGGCGCAGGCGGTGCGGGTCGAGTACCGCGCCGCCGATGGCGAGAACTACCACCTTCACCTGATCGACACCCCCGGTCACGTCGACTTCTCCTACGAGGTCTCCCGCTCCCTTGCCGCCTGCGAGGGGGCCCTGCTGGTCGTCGACGCCGCCCAGGGAGTCGAGGCGCAGACGGTGGCCAACACCTACCTGGCGATCGAGAACGGGCTCGAGCTGATTCCCGTGATCAACAAGGTGGACCTGCCCGGAGCCGAGCCCACGCGGGTCGCGGCCGAGATCGCCGACCTGCTCGGCGGGGACGCCTCGGATGCGCTGCGGATCTCGGCGAAGACCGGCGAGGGGGTGGTCGACGTGCTGGAGGCGATCGTCGCCCGCATCCCGGCCCCGGCCGGCGACGCGCTCGCCCCGCCGCGCGCCCTGATCTTCGACTCCGAGTTCGACCAGTACCGGGGCGTGGTCGCCTACGTGCGCATGGTCGACGGCGCCTTCCGGAAGGGGGAGCGGATCGTCGCGATGCAGACCGGCACCGAGGCCGACATCGACGACCTCGGCTTCTTCCGGCCCGCGATGACGGCGGTGGAGCGAATGGAGGCCGGGGACGTCGGCTACCTGATCACCGGGATCAAGGACGTGGCGAGGCTCCGGGTGGGGGACACCCTGACGTCGCGGGAGCGGCAGGCCTCGGAGCCGCTGGAGGGGTACCGCGAGGTGCGGCCGATGGTCTTCTGCGGCCTCTTCCCGATCGACACCGACCGCTACGAAGACCTCCGAGACGCCCTCGACAAGCTCGCCCTCAACGACGCGGCCCTGTCGTACGAGCCGGAGACCTCTGAGGCGCTCGGCTTCGGCTTTCGCTGCGGCTTCCTCGGGCTCCTCCACATGGAGATCGTTCGCGAGCGCCTGGAGCGCGAGTACGGACTGGAGCTGCTGGCGACGACCCCCAACGTGCGCTACGACGTGCTGCTCACCAGCGGCGAGACGGTCGAGGTGCACAGCCCCACCGAGCTCCCCGACCCGGGCTCGATCGACTCGATCGAAGAGCCCTTCATTCGGGCGACCGTCATCTGCCCCGTGGAGTACGTCGGCGCCGTGATGGAGCTGTGCCAGGCGCGGCGCGGCGCCCACGTGGACATGCACTACCTGAGCCCGCAGCGGGTCCAGATCCGCTACGACCTGCCGCTGGCCGAGATCGTCCTCGACTTCTTCGACTACCTGAAGTCCTCGACCCGCGGTTACGCCTCGCTCGACTACGAGCCGATCGGCAACCGGTCCTCCGACCTGGTCAAGGTGGACATCCTGCTTGCCGGCGAGAAGGTCGACGCGCTCTCGATCATCGTCCACCGCGATTTCGCCTACGAGCAGGGGAAGCGCCTGGTCGAGCGGCTGCGCAAGACAATTCCCCGCCAGCTCTTCGACGTCCCCGTGCAGGCCGCGGTCGGCTCGCGGATCCTCGCCCGGGAGACGGTCAAGGCACTCCGCAAGGACGTGACCGCGAAGCTCTACGGTGGCGACGTCACCCGCAAGCAGAAGCTGCTGAAGAAGCAGAAAGCGGGCAAGAAGCGGATGAAGCAGGTGGGCCGGGTGGAGGTGCCGCAGGAGGCCTTCTTGGCCGTTTTGGAGATTGATGAGTGAGGGGGTCCGGCACCCCTGCTCGCTCAACTTTCGCTCTGCGAAAGTACAAGCCGCTCGCAGGGGCGCCGGACCCCCCGCCGCCAGGTCTCGAAAACCGCCAGCCGACCTGCGGCACCCGCCACGCCGCTTGAGCAGATGCTGCATAGAATGCCCGCCGCCATGGCGATCAAGACGGATGCGGTGGGCAAGGAATGGCCCCCGACGACATACGAGGTGGGCAAGGAGAAGATCCGCGAGTACGCGACCGTGATCGGCTTCGACAATCCGGTCCACTTCGATCGCGAGGCGGCCGAGGAGGCCGGATTCCGCGACGTCGTCGCGCCGCCGATGTTCTGCGTCGTCTACAGCGCCCCCGCTCTCGCGCCGGCCATGTTCGACCCCGAGGTCGGGATGAACTTCGCGGCGATGGTGCACGGTGGCCAGGAGTTCGAGTGGGGCGAGCCGGTCTGCTCCGGCGATGAGATCACCACCACGGCTAAATGCCTGGAGATCTACGAGAAGGACGGCAAGGGCTTCTACGTCTTCGAGTCGAACTCCGTCAACCAGAACGGCGACCAGGTGGTGCGCGGCACCTGGACCAACATCGTCAGAGGAGTGTGAGGATGAGCGAGCTCAAGGTCGGCGACCAAGTCCCCGAGCTGCGGGTGACTCCGGACAAGTACCTGCCGCACCGCTACGCGGGAGCCTCGGGCGACTTCAACCCGATCCACATCGATCGCGAGTTCGCGAAGAGCGTCGGGCTTCCGGACAACATCCTGCATGGCCTGTACATGATGGGCCTCGTGGCCAGGGCGAATACCGAAGCGGCCGGAGGAGACCCGCGGGCCCTGAAACGCCTCTCCGTCCAGTTTCGCGGCATGGGCGCGCCCGAGACGGAGATCGTGGTCTCCGGAACGGTGAAGGCCGTCGAGGACGGGCGGGTCGTGATCGACACCGTCGCTGCCCAGGGCGAGAACCAGACGATCCGCAACGCCGAGGCCGAGATCCAGCGATAGCCGCTCCTAGAATGGAAAGCCGATGCTTTCCGAGCGACAGGAGCAGATACTCAAACTGGTCGTCGAGGACTACCTGTCTTCAGGTCACCCCGTGGCCTCGAAGCCGATCGCCGAAAGGCGCGAGGTTCCCTGGGGTCCGTCCACCGTGCGGGCTGAGCTGGCTGCGCTCGAGGCTGCCGGCTACCTGACCCATCCGCACACCTCCGCCGGCCGGGTTCCGACCGACACCGGCTACCGCCGCTATGCCGATGCCCTGATCGAATCGGGGACGCCGGCCGGCGGCGGCGAGGTAGAACTGGGCCTGACCCGGCTGCGCCGCGAGATCGACGAGGCGATGCGGGAGGCGAGCGCCGCCCTGGCGAAGGTCACGGACCTGATGGCGCTGGTGACGGCTCCCGCGCCCAGCCTGACGGCGACGATCCACCGGGTCGAGGTCCTCCGCCTTCGTCCGAACAGGGTCGTGGCGATCGGTATCTCCTCGACCGGCGCCGTCGTGAAGCGGGTATTCGACTTCGACAGGCCGGTCGACCCCGGCCTGGTCGAGTGGGCCTCCAGCTACCTGAACGAGGTCCTGTCCGGGATGGGAGTGGGGTCGCGGATGATCGCCGACCGCCTTGCGCTCGACGAGCTGGGGCCGGCGGAGGCTGAGTTCATCGGGAACCTGAGCGCCGCCTTCACCGAGCTGGAGAGTGAGGCGGGCGACGCGCTCTACGTGGACGGCGCCTCGCGGCTCCTATCCGAGCAGCACCTCGACGACCTGCCGCGGGCGGATGAGCTGATGACCGCGCTGGAGCGACGGACCAGCGTCTTGGGGATGCTCCGCTCGGCGCTCGACCAGCGCTCGGTCTTCCTCTGGATCGGCGACGAGAACCCCCAGCCGGAGCTGCGCTCGGTGAGCGTCGTAGGCGCCAACTACGGGCTGGGGCATCGCAACCTCGGCTCGGTCGGCGTGGTCGGCCCGCTGCGGATGGACTACGCGACGGCGATCGCTTCGGTCTGGGGCGCCGCCCGCGAGCTGTCGAGCTACTGCGAGACCGTCTACGGCAGCTGAATGAGCGGCGACTACTACCAGATCCTCGGCCTGAGCCGGGACGCCTCCGAGGCCGAGGTCAAGCGCGCGTTTCGCCGCCTGGCTCGCGAGCTGCACCCCGACGTGAACGACCACGATCCGGAGGCCGAGGAGAAGTTCAAGGCCGCGGCCGAGGCCTACGAGGTGCTCTCCGATCCCGAGCAGCGCCGCGTCTACGACGCCTACGGGCCAGAGGGACTGCGATCGGGGGGATTCTCCCCCGACGCCGCCTTCCGCTCGGTGGAGGAGATCTTTCAGGCGTTCTTCGGTGGCAGGGGCTTCGGGTTCGAATTCCGGCGCGGGCCGATGCGCGGCCAGGACCTCCTCCACAGGGTCGAGATCTCGGCCGTGGACGCGATGCTCGGCGCGAAGGTGAGGGTGCCGAGCCACGAGGGGGAGCGCGAGATCGAGCTCCCCCCCGGCACCCAGCCCGGCAGCCGCTTCGCGCTGCGCGGCCACGGCCTTCCGGGCACAGAAGGCGGTCCTCCCGGCGACTTGGTCATCGCCGTCGAGGTCGTCGTCCCCAGCGATCTCTCCGAGGAGCAGCGACGGCTTGCCGAGGCCCTGGGGGAGGCGCTCCGGCCGGAGAACTTCCGCGGCGGCACGGCTGGTGGGTGCTGCTGTGGTTCGCCGGGTTGGTCATC
>DASUUD010000061.1:0-3273 GCA_036374255.1 Solirubrobacterales bacterium
GGTTGAGCGGCGCGCTATCTTTCCTCTTGGCACTCTCATGTGTAGAGTGCCAAGCGCCTTTGCAGGGCGCAATTTGCGCCCTCAGGTGCGATTCCTGACTTAACCAGCAAACACCGACCGATAACGGAGGTTCACGGATGAAGCTGAAGCCCCTCGGGGACCGGCTGATTGTCAAGCCGAGTGAGGAGGAGGAGACGACCGCGAGCGGCATCGTCCTCCCCGACACGGCGAAAGAGAAGCCGCAGAAGGGCAAGGTCGTCGCGGTGGGCGACGGCAGATGGGACGAGGACGGCGAGAAGCGCATCCCGCTCGACGTGGGCGAGGGCGACGAGGTCCTCTACTCCAAGTACGGCGGCACCGAGGTCACGATCGAAGGCGAGGATCTCCTCGTCCTCAGAGAGTCGGACGTCCTCGCGAAGCTCGCATAGACGACCAAGGACTTAGAGAAAGCAAGGAGGACTGAAATCAGATGGCTCACAAGGAGCTGAAGTACAGAGAGGACGCGCGGAGCGCCCTGCAGGCCGGCGTCGACGCGGTCGCCGACGCGGTCAAGGTGACGCTCGGCCCGAAGGGGCGCTACGTGGTGCTCGACAAAAAGTTCGGCGCGCCGACGATCACCAACGACGGCGTCACCATCGCCCGCGAGATCGAGGTCGAGGACGTCTTCGAGAACCAGGGCGCCCAGCTGGTGCGCGAGGTCGCCACGGCGACCAACGACGTGGCCGGCGACGGCACCACGACGGCGACGCTGCTGGCGCAGATCATCGTCCGCCAGGGGCTGAAGAACGTGGCCGCCGGCGCCAACCCGCTGGCCCTGCGCCGCGGGATCGAGAAGGCCGTCGACCAGGTGGTCGAGAACCTGCGCGGGAAGCAGTCCAAAGAGGTGGCCGGCAAGGAGCAAATCGCCCGCGTCGCCGCCATCTCCGCCGCCGACGACGAGATCGGCAACGTGATCGCCGACTCGATCGAGAAAGTCGGCAAAGACGGCGTGGTCAACGTCGAGGAGGGGCAGACCTTCGGCATGGAGCTGGAGTTCACCGAGGGAATGCAGTTCGACAAGGGCTACATCTCGCCGTACATGGTCACCGACCAGGACCGCATGGAGGCGGTGCTGGAGGAGCCCTACATCCTGATCGCCAACCAGAAGATCGGCTCGGTGCGCGACATCCTGCCGGTGCTGGAGCAGGTGATGCAGGGGGGCAAGCCGCTGCTGATCGTCGCGGAGGACGTCGAAGGCGAGTGCCTCGCCACCCTGGTGGTCAACAAGCTGCGCGGCACCTTCACCGGCGTGTCCGTGAAAGCGCCGGGCTTCGGCGACCGCCGCAAGCGGATGCTGGAGGACATCGGCATCCTCACCGGCGGTGAGGTGATCACCGAGGAGATGGGCCTCAAACTGGAGAACACCCAGCTCTCCCAGCTCGGCAAAGCGCGCCGCGTCGTCGTATCCAAAGACACGACGACGATCATCGACGGCGCCGGTTCCGCCGAGGACATCAAGGGCCGGATCAACCAGATCAAACAGGAGATCGAGACCACCGACTCCGACTTCGATCGCGAGAAGCTCCAGGAGCGGCTCGCGAAGCTGGCCGGCGGTGTGGCCGTGGTCAAGGTCGGCGCGGCCACCGAGACCGAGATGAAGGAGAAGAAGCACCGCGTCGAGGACGCCCTGCAGGCGACCCGGGCGGCGCTGGAGGAGGGGGTCGTCCCGGGCGGCGGCGTGGCCCTGCTCAACTCACAGGGCGG
Organism: Solirubrobacterales bacterium; assembly: GCA_036374255.1. GTDB lineage: Bacteria > Actinomycetota > Thermoleophilia > Solirubrobacterales > 70-9 > VRUE01. The sequence continues at coordinate 1,744 of DASUUD010000061.1, forward strand.
ACTCGACCCCGATTCCCTCGAGGACCCGGACGAGGCGACCGGGGCGCGGATCGTATTCCGCGCCCTGGAGGAGCCGATCCGCCAGATCGCCGAGAACTCCGGTCTGGAGGGCTCGGTCGTGGTCAAGGAGGTCCGCGACCTGAAACCGGGCGAAGGCCTCAACGTCGATACGGGCGACTACGGCGACCTGATCAAGGCCGGCGTCATCGACCCGACCATGGTGACGCGCTCGGCGCTGCAGAACGCCGCCTCGATCGCCAAGAACATCCTGGTCACCGAGGCCGTCGTCGCCGAACCGCCGGAGAAAGAAGCCGCCGGCGCAATGCCCGGCGGCGGCATGCCGGACATGGGCGGGATGATGTAGCACCCGCTGTCACCGCCGACGCGCCGAAACCCACGACTTGCGTGGGATATCGGCCATCCACAGCGGTATCCTCGCCCTAACAGGCGAGTTGCTTTCCGAGAGGCCCGGCATCTGCCGGGCCTCTCCCTTTCTGGGCTTGCGCACTGGGTAGCGCATCCGATCTTCTCCTCCTCCGGTGCCGCGCATCCGACTTTCACCCCCTCCACGGGGGGGGTCAAAGTCGGGATGGGAAGTGCCGAGGGGCGAAAAGCCGGACGCGTGGCCGCGGCTCAGCCCGCGGAGGCTGGAGGGGGCGGCGGTGGCGGGGGCGGCGGTGGCGGAGGCGGCGTGACGACCTCAGGCGGCAGGGTCGCCGCGTGGGCGGGGGCGTAGGGCGGGAAGCTGTTGCGGCGGATCTTGCGGCGCAGGGTGTTGCTGGTGCGCGGGTAGAGCCCGAGGCGGTAGGGGTTGCCGGCCTCGCCGAAGCCGCGGTAGTAGACGAACATCCGCACCCGCGGGCGCTTCACAATCCAGGCGATCAGCCGCTTCACGAAGCGGGGGTCGTCCGCGCCGGCCACCGCCCACTCGGTCAGGGTGAACGGCTTGCGCTTCCAGTGGCGCTGCCGGAAGAAGCGGTTGAGGTCGCGCCAGTGCGGATACTGCGAATAGAAGTCGGTGCCCGCCCAGTCCACCCAGCGAGCCCCCGGCCAGTAGTTGCCCGGCCAGTTGCCGCGCACGCGCGGGGCGCCGGCGGGCAGGGGGCTCCAGATGAAGGCGACCGGCGCCAGGGGGAGGCCGTTCGGCGGCGAGCCTTTGCTGCGGTAGAGCGGCGGCAGGCCGATCCCGGCCAGGGTCGCGTTGATTTCGTCGCGCGTTCCGCCGCCGCGCACGATCGTCACGATCCGGCGGAATGCCTGCTTGTACCAGACGTTGGCGTGTTCGCCGTCTCTGCGGGAGCCGTCGCAGTTGACCGCCGAGTAGGGGTTGAGGCAGCGGTTCGGCTCGCCCAGCGGGCGCACGTAGGCACGCAGGCCGCGTTTGGCGAAGAAGGCGTTGAGCTGGATCAGGTAGTCATCCCCTCCCCCCAGCGCGATCTGCTGCGGCGTGATCAGCTCGGCGAGCGTCTGGTCGTCGGCGGTCGAGATGTGGAGGACCGGCCGCACCGCAGTTTCCTGCCAGCGCTGGTA
>DASUUD010000062.1:0-2243 GCA_036374255.1 Solirubrobacterales bacterium
GGTCGACCAGCGCTCGTCCTCGTCGAAGCGGAAGCCGAGCCCCGGAACCTCCGGGTTGCCGGAGGCGCCCAGCATCGTGAAGCGGTCGATGCCGTCGAACATCCAGCCCCCCAGCCCCATCGCCTGCAGCATCAGGACGCCCGCGTAGCAGGAGGTGGCCAGCTCGGCGGTCGCCTCGGTCAGCGCGTACTGCTCGGTGAAGGTGAGCGGGAAGGGCTCCTCGATGTCGACCAGGCCGCTGAACTCATCGAGCCCGGGGATCTTCTCGTCGTTGACGTCGTCGTAGATCGCGTAGCCGTTCTGCGCGAAGAAGCAGAGGATCGCGATCAGGTGCTGCGCGATGTCGGCCACCGGGATCACCAGCAGCGACCCTGGCACGTTCACGCACCAGGTGGTGTGGCCCTCCAGGTAGGGCTCTTCGGGCGGCAGGTGGAGGCGCTGGTCGGAGAGCTGCCGGATCCGCTCGCGGTGGCGATCGACCATCAGCTCGGCGGTCACCTCCTCGCTGGCCGGGTCGACGAGCGCGCCGGCGTCGCGGGTCGGGAAGTAGTAGAGCCCCGAGTCGTCGGTGAAGAACAGCTCGGCGGTGTGGAAGCCGGCGGCGGAGGGGAAGGTGCGCCCCGCGGCGCCGGCCGAGTAGTTGGAGACGTGCGGCGCGTAGCGCTCGTGCCGGGTGATCGAGTAGTGCCAGCCCGTCGTCCCACCCATCGCGCTGAGCACGAGCATGCGCTCCAGCTCGCTGAGCGGCAGCGGCTCGTGCTTCGACTTGTGGGCGAGCGGGCCGTCCGGGATCTCGTCGCCCATCGCAAAGCGGCGGGAGCGGCGCCCGTAGAGCGCCTCGAGCAGCGGGAAGGCGGCCAGCTCCGCCAGTGCCTCGTTCTCAGCCGTTGTCCGCTCCTCAGCGCTGAGGCCCATCGCATCTCCTCCTCACAGTCGTGGCCGTCGCCCCCATGGTAGTCGCCGCATTTGGAGCGGCGGGTTAGGATCGACGCGTGCCCAGGGTTCACGTGGTCGACCAGACCTTCATGCCGCCGGAGCGGGTCCTGGCGGCGGGGCGCGACCTCAAGCCAGGCCTCTCCAAGCTCGAGGAGGAAGAGGCAGAAAGGTGGCAAGCAGATGGGTGAGCACGTCAAGGCCGGCGACGGCGAGATCTGGGTGGAGCGCCAGGGCGGGGGACCGGACGTCCTGCTGATCGGCGGCCTGGGCGACCCGGCAGAGGCCTGGCAGGCGCAGCTCGACGGCCTCGCGGACCGCTACCGCCTCACCGCCTTCGACAACCGCGGCGCCGGGCGCACGGCCCTGGGCGACGGGCCGCTCTCCTCGGCGACGATGGCCGACGACGCCGCCGCTCTGCTGCGCGCGCTCGAGGTCCCGAGCGCCCACGTGGCCGGCTTCTCGATGGGGAGCTCGATCGCCCAGGAGCTGGCGCTCCGGCACCCCGAGCTGGTCCGCAGCCTCGTCCTGGTCAGCGCCTACGCCCGCCCGGACGCCCTAGTGCGCTCCATCTTCGACTTCTGGCGCTGGATGCCGAACGGCGCGCCCAGCGACCGCGCCTTCTACGAGGCGTTCTTCACCTGGGTCTACACCCCGCGCGCTCACGACGAGGGTCTGGTGGAGAGCATCGTCGAGGAAGGACTGGCCTTCCCCCACCAGCAGTCCGAGGAGGGCTTCCTGGCCCAGGTCGACGCCTGCGCCGGTCACGACACGGCCGACCGCCTGCCGCAGATCGCGGCGCCGACCCTGGTCATCTCCGGCGAGCAGGACGTGCTCTTCCCGCCCCGCTTCGGAGAATTCATCGCCGAGCAGATCCCCGGCGCCCGCTTCGACCTGCTTCCCGGCCAGGCCCACCAGCCCTTCCAGGAGGCGCCGGACGACTTCAACGCCCGCGTCGGCGACTTCTGGCGTGAGGTCGAGGCGCGGGGCTGAACGCGTCCGGCCGAAGCTCTAGGTCGGCACCTCTCGCGATTCGAGGTGGGCGGCCACCTTGCGCTTGACGCGCTGGAGGGCGTTGTCGACGGTCTTGGTGTCGCACTCGAGGCGCTCGGCGGTGGCCTCGTAGGAGTGGCCGTCGAGGTAGAGGGAGAGGACGCTGCCCTCCAGGTCCGAGAGGACGCCGCTGGTCCCCGAGAGGCAGGAGACGAGGCTCTCCAGCTCTTCGGAGGCGATCACCTGGTTGACCGGGTCGGAGACGGAGGGGCCGGGGAGGATCTCGTCGAGCGAGGTGTCGGAGTCGCCCGCGGCCG
>DASUUD010000063.1:0-13160 GCA_036374255.1 Solirubrobacterales bacterium
GTTGGTGGACTGGTTGCAGGCGAGGCGCAGCGAGTTGACCGAGAGCGGGTAGACGTCCGGCGTCGTCCGCTGCTTCTCGATCAGGCAGCCGAGCACGCGGATCTCGATTGCGTCGGGCGGGGCAGCCATCAGTCGCGGTCCGGGCGGTCGGGGTAGAGCTCGTCGATCGTCACCAGCGCTCGGTAGGGGGCTGAGGCGGCCGCTTCGATCGCCTCGCCGCCGCCCGCCAGGCGGTCGACGGCGGCGAGCACGGCGGCGACCTCGAGCCCCTCCTCGCGCACGCGCTCGATCGCGGCGACCGTGGAGCCACCACTGGTGACGGTGTCCTCGACGACGAGGCAGCGGGCGCCGGGCCCGACCGGCCCCTCGATCCAGCGCTGCAGGCCGTGCTCCTTGCGCTCGCCGCGGACGAAGAAGCCGACCAGTCCCTCGCCGTCCGGCACCGCGATCGCGGCGCAGGCGAGGGGAATCGCGGCGGTCGCCGGGCCACCGACCGCGACCGCGCCGGCATCGGCGGCCGCGGCGGCGATCAGCTCTCCAGCGGCACGGAACCCCGCCGGCCTCAGCAGCGCCCGGCGGGCATCGACGTAGTACTGGGCGACCACACCGCTGGACAGGGTCACCTCGCCGATGACGAGAGAGTGCTCGCGAAGCTCGGCGAGCAGGGTACGCTTGGCGGCGTCGAGGTCGGCCACGGGCGCGAATCCTAAGAGCCTGCCCGAGAACTCGCCTGTAGGACCGGCGAGCGCCGGATCAGTCGAGCGCTTCCCGAAAGCCCTGCCCCCAGCTCGGGTAGCGCGGCTGCCAGCCCAGCTCCCGCTTCGCCTTCGCGTTGGAGGCGCCGCGCATCTCGGTACCGAAGAGGATCGCGGAGCGGCCGCCGAGGAGGCGGGCGAGCCAGGCCGGGACGTGGCGAGGCGGCTTGGCGCCGAGGGCTTCCGCATAGACGGGGAGCCATTCGCGCACCGGCGCCGGCTCGTCGTCGGTGATGTTGTAGATGCCCGGGCTGCCGTGGTCGAGCGCCGCGACCGTGGCGCCGGCGGCATCCTCGACGTGGATGAAGGAGGACATCCCGGTGCCGGGACCGATGACCGGGAACATGCGCTTTTCCACCTGCCTGGCGATCGAGCCCGTGCCCGGCGCATAGTAGGTGCCGGGCCCGTAGAACTGCCCGTAGCGCAGCACCAGCCCCTCGATGCCCTCGGTGCCGAGCACGTCGCGCTCGTGGGCGAGCATCACCCGCACCCCCTCGTCGAAGGGGGGCGGCGCGCCCTCGAAGGGCGCGGCCTCCTCGTCCTTCACCCAATCGCCCTCGGGGGCGTAGATGAAGGCGATGCTCTGCGTGATGTAGCGCGGCGTCCCGGTCGCCAGAGCCGCGCGCATCAGGTTGCCGCCGCCCTCCCGGCGGACGCGGTTCGTGGGCCCGTAGTCCATCTTGCGTGGGTTGAAGTCCTCGGGGAGGCTGGTGAGCTGATTGACGACCACCTCGGGGGTCGCCTCGGCGACAGCTTCTTCGAGCGCCGGCAGGTCGAAGACGTCGCAGACGACCGGCGTGGCGCCCGCGGCGCGGATCTCCTCCGCCCGCTCTGGACGCCGTGTCGTCCCCGTCACCTCGTGGCCGGCCGCGACCAGCTGCCGCATCAGAGGCCTGCCGATCGCCCCGCTCGCACCCGCTACGAAAACCCTCATCGGCCCCGCTCCTTTCCGCGTCGATGGGCCGAAAATACCCCGATGCGGTGGCAGACGGACCGCCGGCCGCTATTCCCGCGCGCTGAGCCGTTCTGAGACGCGGGCGAGCCAGGCCGCCAGCACCGCGCCGAGGGCGATCAGGATCGTGTCCGCCCAGCCGCGCCCCTCGCTCCTCGCCTCACCCGTGTCGAAGGCGTGATTGATGGCGTGGATCCCGTACCAGATGGCCCCCAGCCAGAGCACCGGGGCCCGCCAGGAAGGTCTGACCACGGCGATCCCCACGGCAATCCCGAAGGCGAGGACGAACGCCCCGACATCGCCCACGTAGTGGGAGTTCTCGACCCCGTAGGTGCCGATCTCGTCGAAGAAGGTGTCGGGGGCCAGGAGGGCAAGGGCGCCGGTGATGACGTGATAGGCGGCGACCAGCGCCAGGACCACCTTCAGGGCTCTCTCGGTCAGAGCCGTCCCCCTTACCAGATGAAGATGCTTGCGCCGAACTCGATCCGTTCGTAGATCTCCGGCTGGTCGGCGATGAAGGTCCGGATGCAGCCGTGACTCGCCGGGTAGTCGGGCACCGAGGCGTAGCCGTGCACGGCGTAGCCGCCGTAGAAGTAGAACGAGTAGTACATGCCGTGCGAGTTGTATCCGGGTTCTGTCCTGATGAACCTGAAGTGGCCGGTCACGGTCGGAGTCGAGGACTTGCCGGATGAGATCGGGTAGACGGCGTACGGCCTGTCGCCCTTGGCGAAGACCAGCACCTGCTTGGAGAGGGGCACCTCGACGTGCCGGCCGGCCCCGGGATGGCGGACCCGGTAGCCGCCTCGCCCGGCGAAGACCCGCTTGACCAGGCCGCGGCCGGCCCGCGAGCTGCGGGCCAAGCCGTTCACTTTGCGGAAGGCGAGCACGCCGCGCGCCGTCTTGCCGCCGTAGCAGCGGCCCCGGTTGGCGACGTAGCCGAGCCTCCTCATCGCCCGCTTGAAGCCGACCACGACGTCGCCGCACTCGCCGCGCGAGAGGGCCGGGAAGGACACGCGCCAGCTCTTGCGCACCGTGCCGTCGCCGCCGAGCCGGGCGGTGGGGGAATGGCGGGCGCTGGCCGCGTGCTTGCCGGCGGCCTCGATCCTGATCCGCGCGCGGAAGACGCCCACGCGGCGCTTGCCCCTGCGGACCCGCACCCGCTTGCGCTCGATCCTCTTGCCGTTGCGAAAGAAGCTGACCTCGACCCGCTGCCCGGGGACGAACGGGCTCACCGTGCCGATCACCGGCACGGTGCTCATGATCCTCGCCCTGCCGCCATGCAGGTGGCCGATCCGGACGATCTTCACCGTCGCCTTCGGCACCGCCTCGACCGCCCCGTTCTTGCCTGCGTTCGGTGCCGCGGCGGCGCTGGGGACAGGGATCAGAGCTACGGCGAGGGCGGCACCGGGGATCAGCCGTCTCATGGTCGGCAACATTCTGCCCTACTCGTCGGGCGGGCACGCCACTCGGGCGGGTGGCGTCGGGGGTGGGGTGTGTTCGCAGCCCGGAGGCTGCGGAGGGAGCGATCCGTCCTAACCCACGATCGATCCCTCTTCCCGGAGCAGCGCGAAGGGCAAGAACGCACCCGCCTCCGACGACAGGACCCGCCCGCCAGGCGCGCTCTACTGGGCCAGCAGGGCAGCAGAGTTGTTGAGCATGTGCAGCAGGATCCCCGGCACGACCGAGCCGGTCTTTTCGTAGAGCAGCGCGAGGATGAAGCCGAAGGCGATCAGCGGCGGCACGGCGCTGATCCCGCTGAAGGCGTGCAGGAGGCCGAAGATGACGGCGCTGACCAGGGCGGCGAGAAGCTGCGGCATTCGCCGGCGCATGCCCCCGAACACCATGCCTCGGAAGAAGATCTCCTCGCTGATCGGGGCCGCGATCACAACGAGGAGGATCTGGAAGGGGACGCTGCCGAACGCTTCGGCGATGTCTTCCTGCTCGGGTTCGCCGACCAGCGCCACGTAGACGGCGGCGAAGACCAGGTAGACCCCCACCGCGGCCGCCATGTAGAGCCAGGCCGAGCGGTCGAAGCGCCGCAACCCCAGGTGCCGCAACGCGCCGCGCCAGGGGATCCGGCCCATCGAGGCGATCACGACCGCCGTGGCGATCAGGAGGATCGCGAATATCGACTGCATGACGATGCTGGCGGCGGTGCTCGGATCGTCTCCTTCGGTGCCCTCGATGGCCACGACGACGCCGGCGAAGACCGACTGGGCGCTGAGCGCCACCAGCAGGCCGACCACCGCCGCACCTGGGCCCCAGGTCACGAAGCGGAATCCGGACTGCTTCGCGGGGGGGGACTCAGGCGTCGCTGCCGGTAGTTTTGCCTCCATGACGCCGGCAGTCTCCCAGGTCTCACGGTCCACACGGACCCGGCTGCGCTTCCTGCGGCGCCTGGCGGTTCTGGTCGTCGTGCTGGTGCTCGGTGCCATCGCGCTCGCCCAGTTCACCGAGTTGGAGCAGCTGGCGGCGGGCATCCTCGCCTCCACCGCTGTGCTGGCGGCGATCGTCGGATTCGCCGCGCAGCACACGATCGGAAACATGATCGCCGGGATTCAGCTCGCGGTCTCGCAACCGATCAAGATCGGCGACCGGATCGCCTTCGAGGAAGTCGAGGGCAGGGTCACCGACATCACCCTCTCCTACACCTACGTCGACCCCGGGGACGCGAGCACGGTCGTCATCCCCAACCAGCTGCTCGTGGACGGAGTCGTGCACAACCTCTCAACCGGCGACACGCAAGCCTGAGCCCGAGCCGGGGAGAAGTACCCTTTTTCCTCATGCGGGAGCCATCTGAGCAGCGAGCGTCGCGATGACGCAGCGCAACCGGAAACGCCACCGCCGCCGCGGCGGGGCCCCCAGCAAGGTGCTCTTCGTCGCCGGAGGGATCCTCGCGCTCGCCGGGGTCCTGGCGATCGGGGTCGCGTCCTGGGTGTTGGACGTCGCCGCCAAGGCGCCGCCCCTCTCCGACTGCCGCCCGATCGACCGGGGCGGCAACTCGGTCCTCTTCGCCGGTGACGGGTCCCGCCTCGGCTACATCGCCTCCGATGAGGCCCGGACGCCGGTGGCGATCGACCGTGTGCCCGCGGATCTCCAGTACGCGACCGTGGCGATCGAGGACGAGCGGTTCTTCGAGCACGACGGCATCGACTACGAGGGCGGCCTCCGCGCCCTGATCGAGAACGTCGAGGCGGGTGAGATCGTCCAGGGGGGCTCGACGATCACGATGCAGCTGATGCGCAATCTCTGCATCAACGACCCGAAGCGCAACCTGGAACGGAAGATCCAGGAGGCTGAGCTGGCGCTCCAGTACGAGGACAGGTTCACCAAGCGGGACATCCTCAGCAAGTACCTGAACGGCGCCTCCTACGGGACGATCAACGGCAGCACCGCGGTAGGGGTGCAGGCAGCCTCGCGGATCTACTTCTCGAGGCCGGTCTGGAAGCTGACGCTGGAGCAGGCGGCGCTGCTGGCCGGCCTGCCGCAGGCGCCCACCGACTACAACCCGATCCTCAATTCCGAGGGCGCCCTCGCCCGGCGCAACGAGGTCCTCGACCGGATGGCCGACCTGGGTTACATATCGCGCCGGCGCGCCGTCAAGGGGCAACAGCGGGGCCTCGGCCTGAAGCTCTCCGACACCTACTTCACTCGCCGCCAGCCGTACTTCTTCGACTACGTCGAGGGCAAGCTGATCGAGAAGTACGGGGTGAACACGGTGCGAAAGGGGGGCCTGCGCGTCCACACCACGATCGACCCGACGCTGCAGGAAGTCGGGCTGGAAGCGATGCGGTCCGCTCTCCCCTATCCGGAAGATCCCGCCTCCGCCCTGGTCTCGATTGAGCCCGAGACCGGGCACATCAAGGCGATGGTCTCCAGCTCCAACTACGAAGAAAGCCAGTTCAACCTCGCCTCGCAGGGGCACCGCCAGCCCGGCTCGACCTTCAAGACCTTCGTCCTGACCACGGCGGTCAAGCAGGGCATCGACCCCTACTCGACCTACTACACCTCCAAACCGCTCAACCTCGACCTGCCCGAGTGGGGCCACTGGGAGGTGGCGACGGCCGACGAGGGCTACCAGGGGACGATCAATCTGCAACAGGCCACGGTGGCCTCCGACAACACCGTCTTCGCGCAGCTCGACCTCGACGTCGGGCCCGACAACGTCGCCGAGACGTCCAAGTCGCTGGGGATCGAAACCGAACTGGACGGGATCCCGGCCGAGGGAATCGGCGGGCTGCGGATCGGCGTCTCGCCGCTGGAGATGTCGAGCGCCTACGCGACGCTGGCGGCCGGCGGGATCAGGCGCAAGCCGGTCGCGATCCGCCGCGTCGTCTTCCCCGACGGCCGCATCGACCGTCCCGAGCACGCCGACCCGAAACGGGTCGTCTCCGAAGCGATCGCCTACGAGGTGACCCAGCTGCTGCGCGACAACATCACCGGCGGCACCGGCACCGCCGCCTACACGGGCTGCGGCGGCCAGGCGGGCAAGACCGGGACCACCGACAACTACACGGACGCCTGGTTCGCCGGCTACCAGCCGAACCTCTCGACCGTCGTCTGGGTCGGCTACCCGCAGTCAAACGACATCGAAATGGTCAGCGTGCACGGCAGCACGGTGTTCGGCGGCACCTTCCCGGCCCAGATCTGGCACTCGCTCTACGCCAACGCCGAAATTCCCTGCGAGGAATTCGAGCAGCCCGAGACGTCGATCAGCTGGGCCCCCTATTACGGCGAGTACACGCAGTCGGGGCCGAGCCGCGGCGACTCCTACGACTACGAAGATGAAGAAGGCGGCGAAGGCGGGCGCGGGAAAAAGCGGAAGAAGCCGGGGCAGGACGCGGTGGGCGGCTACGACCCCGACGCCTACGCGCCCGGCGCAGGCCAGGAACCGAGCCAGTCTCCCTCGCAAAGCCCGCCACCGGCCTCCGGCGGAGGCGGAGGCGGCGGTGGGGGTGGCAACGCCGGCGTCGACGGCGGCACGCCCACCGGCGGCGTCGGCAGCGGCTGACCCCGGCAGCGCCTTGAGCAGACCGTGAGCGCCGGGCTTGCCTACGCCCTGATGTGGGTGGGCTTCGCCGCCTATCTGGGGGCCGTTTGGCTGGCCCCTCGGCTGGAGCGCCCTGCGGTCCTCGGAGCGGTGGGGATCGCGGTGCTCGGCTTCGCCCTCGCGCCGGTCCTGCTGTCCCACGACGTCTACAGCTACGTCAACTACGCGCGGCTCGGCGTGCTGCACGGGCTCGACCCCTACCTGCATCCTCCCTCCGCCGAACCGGCAGACCCGGCCTTCGCCGAGGTCGAATGGACGGAGACGACGAGCGCCTACGGCCCCCTCTTCACGCTCGCCACCTATCCGCTCGCCTGGCTCACGGTCGCGGGAGCGGTGGCGACCCTGAAGGCCGCGGCCGCGGCCTCGGTGGTCGCGATGGCCGCGCTCCTAGCCCGCCTCGCCGCATGGCGCGGCGAGGACCCGCGCCGGGCCGCGGTCTTCCTCGCCCTCAACCCGCTCGTCCTCGTGCACGTGGTGGGAGGGGCGCACAACGACGGGCCGGCGATGCTGCTCGGGATGCTGGGCGTTGCGGCCGTGCTCGCCGCCCGCGGCGTCGCCGGCGGGATCGCCCTGGTCGCAGCGGCCGCGGTGAAGCTGCCGGCGGCGCTGATCGCCCCCTTCGCCCTGCTCGGGGCGCGGGGCAACGCTCCGCGGCTCCTGCTGGGGGCGGGTCTGGCGCTCCTGGCGGTCGGGGCGCCCGCCTTCGCAGCCTTCGAGTGGAACTGGCTCGACACCCTCGGGCTCGCCGGCGAGAACCAGGGCCGCACCAGCTATATGAGCGTGCCGGTGACGGCTGCCCGGCTCTCCGGCCTCGACCCCGAGGTGGCCCGCATCGGAGCGCTGGTTCTCTTCGCCGGCCTGATCGCCCACCTCCTCGCCTGGACCTGGCGCGGCGGCGACTGGGTCCGGGCCGCGGCCTGGGCCTCCCTCGGACTCCTTCTCGCGACCTCGTGGCTGCTCCCCTGGTTCCTGATCTGGGCCCTCCCGCTGGCCGCCATCTCCCGCGACCGAACCCTTCAGGGCCTCGTCCTCGCCCTCACCGCCTTCCAGCTCACCACCCGCATCCCGATCTGAGGTCAGATCACCGCTCGCGCGGGCTTGTAAGCACCTCGACAGCTGGCTCGAGCTGAGAAGAGGTGCGACGGAAGCGTCCCGGGGTTGGGATTGGGCACCTCTCCGAACGGCTTGTACTTTTTCGCCCGAGAACGTCGGCGAGAGACGCCCCGCTCCCGGCGGAAAAGTTGAGAGAGGAGGGGTGCCCAATCCCTCCCTCAGAGCACTTCCGGCGCGTGCACACGAGCTTGGGAGTCGCGCTCTGCTTCCTCCTCCGGCGAGGGATGCACTATTCCGGTCGGTATCGACCAGCCCTCGCGCCTGCCCAGCACGGTGACGATCCCCACGTACAGCAGCTCGACCAGGGTCAGCACCCCGCGGACGGCGATCGCGATCAGCGAGCCGATCGCGAAGCTGTTGCCGGGAACGGCGACCTTCACGGCCCAGGCGAAGGCGGCATCGCGGATGCCCAGGCCGGCGGGCGCCACCAGGGTGACCAGGGCGGCCACATAGCCGAGCGCCTGCGCGGAGCCGACCGTCAGGATCTCGTCCGCCGGTATCGAGCTGACCGAGCGTGCCACGCAGTAGATCCCCACCGAGATCACGCCCCAGTTGAGGGCGTAGAAGGCGAACAGCACCAGGATGCCGCGCAGGGAGATGACGGCGGGGAGGGGTTCCCGCCCGAAGGCACGGAGCGCCCGATCCGCCAGCGGCCTGAACACCGCCGGGTGCAGGACCCCGATCGCCACCGGTACCACCAGCAGCACCGCCCAGCGCAGCGGCTCCCCCTCGAGGTCCGGGTGGCTGATGAAGAAGTAGGCGGCGATCGCGACCGCCGAGGTGGCGGAGATCGCCTGTTCGTAGACGATGCTCGCCAAGGTGATGCGGCGCGGCACGCCGGCGCGCTCGGAGAGCAGCATCCTGCCCAGCACGTAGAGGACGCTTCCGGGAACGTAGCGGGCGAGCAGTGGCTGGCCCCAGGCAACCTGAGCGCGCCCGACTCCGATCCGGTAGCCGAGGAAGCGCAGGATCAGGTCCCACCCGAGCGCCCCGAGCACGTAGAAGACGGGAAGCACGAGGAAGGCCGGGATCAGCCAGAGGACATGGAAGTGGACGCCCTTGTCCTTGATCTCCGCCCACTGGTCGATCACGGTGAGGACGAGGAAGCCGAAGACCAGGATCGCGATCCCGAGCTGGATCGCCAGCCGAACCCGCTTGCTGCGCGGCGGTCGCGTCCCGAACCGGGCGGCGGCCTCGCCAACGCGGTGAAGAATTGGCTGCCTCTGCTCCACGTCGTCCGCACCTTAGAGGTCGTGGCTGCACCAACCTCCGCTCGCGGGGAGAATGGGCCGATGGGCGAGTTCGAGCTGTTGGCGAGGATCCGCGAGCTGCTCCCCCCTCCCAGCTCACGGGTGCGGCTGGGAAGCGGCGACGACGCGTCGGTGACCGTTCCGGATGGGGCCACGGCGACATCGGTTGACGCGCTGGTCGAGGGAGTGCACTTCCGCCGCGAGCACGCGACGCTTGCGCAGATCGGCCGCAAGGCGCTGGCCACGGCGCTCTCCGACCTGGCGGCGATGGGGGCCGAGCCGGGGGAGGCCTATGTCGTGCTGGGCATCCCAACGGACCTGGACGAGGACGATTGCCTGGAGCTGCTGCGAGGAATGGCCGCGTTGTCCGCCGAGACCGGGACCGCGCTCGCCGGCGGCGACGTCACGCGCGCGCCCGCACTGACCCTCACGACCACCGTGGTGGGGCACGCCGCTTCCCCCGAGCTCATGATCACCCGCTCGGGCGGAAGCCCCGGAGACGCCCTCGTGCTCACCGGCGAGATCGGAGCGGCCGCGGCGGGGCTCCTGATCCTCGAAAAACCGGAGGCCGCGTCCGGGATCCCGCCGGAGACCGCCTCCTCCATGAGGGAGAGGCAGCTCGATCCCCGGCCCCGGCTGGAGGCGGGCGGGGCCCTTGCCCGCTGCGGCGCGACCGCGATGATCGACCTCAGCGACGGCCTCGGCGGCGACGCCAAGCGGCTCTCCGAGTCGAGCGGGGTCGGGATCACGATCGACGCCTCGGCGCTGCCGCTCGCCGAGGGGGTCGCCGAGGTGGCCGCAGCCCTCGACCGCGACCCGGTCGAGCTGGCGGCATCCGGGGGAGAGGACTACGAGCTGCTGGCGGCGCTGCCGCCGGAGCAGCTCGCCGAGGCCCGCACGGCCGTCGTCGAGGCGGAGGGAATCGCCCTGACCAAGATCGGCGAGGTGGTCAGCGGAGAGAAGGTCGAGATCAGGCTGCCCGGCGGCTCGGTGCTGGAGCCCGCGGGGTTCGATCAGCTGACTTGAGCGACGAGCCCGTGGTCAGCAGCGCCCGCACCCCGCGGTGCCGCAGCATCGCCTCCGCGACGAGCTCCGGCTCCGCCTCGTAACGACCGCTCTCGATCAGCCTCTTGATTCGCTCGGATCGCATCTGCCCACCTATCGACGTACCTTACGTGAATCATGAGTACTTGGTAGTCAGACATTTGTCCATAGCCTGCGGAAGGGCCGCTCACTTACCCTTGTTTCATGCCTAACGGAAGCGCGCGCATCCTCCTCGTCGACGACGAGCAGTCTGTGCAGACGCTGCTCAGCTATCCGCTGCGCAAGGACGGCTACCACGTCACCTCCGCGGTGGACGGCCAGGAGGCGCTCCAGCGCTTCGGCGAGGCCCGCTTCGACCTGGTGATCCTCGACCTGATGCTCCCCAAGCTCGACGGGGTCGAGGTCTGTCGCCAGCTGCGGCGCCGCAGCCAGGTGCCGATCATCATGCTGACCGCGAAGGGCAGCGAGACCGACAAGGTGGCGGGCCTCGAGGTAGGCGCCGACGACTACATCACCAAGCCCTTCTCGATGCGCGAGTTCCGGAGCAGGGTGAAGGCGGCGCTGCGCCGCTCCCGGATGGTCGGGGACTTCCCCGAGGAGGGGTCGATCGAAAGCGGCGAGCTGAGCATCGACTTCGGCCGGCGGATGGTCCTCCTTCGCGGCGAGGAGGTGAAGGTGACCTACGTCGAGTTCGAGATCCTCAGCGCCCTGGCTCGCTCGCCCGGGCGGGTGCTGAGCCGCCAGACGCTGCTCGAGTGCGTCTGGGGGGACTCCGACTACCGAGATCCGCGCACCGTCGACGTCCACATCCGCCATCTGCGCGAAAAGCTCGAGACCAACCCCAAGGATCCCGAGTTCCTCTTCACGGTTCGGGGCGTGGGCTACCGATTCAGAGAATGAGGCGGTTTCGCCTAACACCGCTCGGCAGCATGATCACGACGGTCGCGCTGGGGATCAGCGTAGGGACCGCGATCGCGATCTACGCCTACGTCGTCCTGATCGCCGGCAACTCCGGCGCGAAGGGGGAGATCATCGTGGGAGCGCTGCTCGCGCTCCTGCTGGCTCTGGGGGTGGGTCTCTACTTCGCGCAGACGGTGGCGACGCGCATCCGCAGGATCGAGTCCGCCGCCCGCGAGGTGGCCGACGGAAACTTCGGGGCCCGGATCCCGGTCGACTCCTCCGGCCAGCTGGGACAGCTCGCCCGCACCTTCAACGAGATGCAGCGCCGCCTCGCCGAGCTCGATACCGCGCGCAAGCAGTTCATCGCCAACGCGTCGCACGAGCTGCGGACCCCGATCTTCAGCCTCGGCGGCTTCATTGAGCTGCTCGAGGAGGACGAGCCGAGCCCCAAGGAGCGGGAAGAGTTCGTCCGCACGATGCGCCAGCAGGTCGAGCGCCTCACAAAGCTGACCGCCGACCTGCTCAACCTCTCCCAGCTCGACGCGGGCGGTGTCGAGATGGAGACGCGCAGCGTCGACCTCTGCGCGCTGGCGCGCGAAGTCGCGCGCGAGTTCGGGCCGCGCGCCGACCTGCGCGGCTCGCGGCTGGAGTTGCGGACGCCCGATCAGGCGGTGATGGCGGGCGCCGACCCCGAACGGGTGCGCCAGATCGTCCGCATCCTGCTCGACAACGCCTTCACGCACACTCCCGAGGGGACCGGCGTCACGATCACGACCTACTCTGCCGATGGCCGCGCCGAGCTGACCGTCTCCGACGACGGGCCGGGAATCCCGCAGCGGGTCCAGGGCAGGATCTTCGAGCGCTTCTATACTGCTGCCGCGTCCGGAGGCTCGGGCCTCGGCCTGGCAATCGCGCGGGAGCTGGCACAGCGGATGGAGGGGAGAATCGCAATCGCCTCGAGCAAGCGCTTCACCGCCTTCACACTGGATCTCCCACCGGCGCCGCCCGAGGATGCCGCAACGGTCGCCGTGCGCCACCCCGCAGGGGCGGGCGTGTGAGGGCCCCGGCGGCTGTGGCGGCCACCCTGGCCGCCCTCCTGGCCGTCGGCGGCTGCGGCGGCTCAGACGGCGGCGAGGAGACGGCTGCCCCCGAGGCGAGGGACACCACGACACGGGTCGTCGTGCAGACCGCGACCGACAACTTCAACGCGGCCGAGGTCTATCGCAAGGCGTCCCCGGGCGTGGTGACGATCCGCTCGATCTTTGCCGGAGGTGGGGGGGAAGGTTCAGGCTTCGTGTTCGACAGGGACGGGCGCATCGTCACCAACGCCCACGTCGTCACGGAGGACTCCGGCGGCGATCGCGAGGAGGCGGATGCTGTCTTCGTCGAGTTCCCCGACCGCAATGTCGTGCCCGCCGAGATCGTCGGCTTCGATCCCTTCTCCGACGTGGCCCTGCTCGAGGTCGAGCCCGACGGCTTCGACCTGCACCCGCTGCGCCTCGGCGACGACGAGAGCTTGGTGGTCGGCCAGCCGGTCGCCGCGATCGGCAGCCCGTTCGGCGAGCAGCAGTCGCTCTCCGTCGGAGTGATCTCGGCCGCCGATCGCTCGGTGAGATCGCTGACCGAATTCCAGATCGAGGGAGCGATCCAGACTGACGCCTCGATCAACCCCGGCAACTCGGGCGGGCCGCTGCTCGACTCGGAGGCCAGGGTGATCGGCATCAACCAGCAGATCGAGACCAAAACCGGCGCCAACGAGGGAGTCGGCTTCGCGGTGCCGATCTCCGCCGTGCGGCGCTCTGTGGAGCAGCTCGAAGAGGATGGAAGCGTCGAGTACGCCTACATCGGGGTCTCCAGCCAGGCGCTCTACCCCCAGCTGGCCGATCGGCTCGGCTTGGACACGGACTTCGGCGGCATGATCGCGGAAGTCGTCCCTGAGGGCCCGGCCGACAAAGCGGGGCTCGAGGGCGGCGACCGCAAAATCCGCTTCCAGGGCTTCCCCTACGAAGTGGGCGGCGACGTGATCCTCTCGATCAACGGCCGCGAGGTGGTCCGGCCGGACGACCTGGCCCGCCACATCTCCTCCTTCCGGCCCG
>DASUUD010000064.1:0-3663 GCA_036374255.1 Solirubrobacterales bacterium
CCTGCGGGCTCCACTCGTCGCTGCCGGCATCGTAGAGGATCGCAACTCGCATCAGGCCACCTCCGCCAGGAGTGAACGGCCGCTGATCCGCCGCCAGGCGATGTCGGCGACGGTGCGGATGAGGTCGTCGTAGCTCATCCCGGCGGCCCGAGCGGCCTTGGGGAAGCAGCTGTTGTCCCTCGGGTCGGGCAAAATGCCCGGCAGAGGATTCAACTCGACGACCATCGGGCGACCGGCGGCGTCGCAACGTACGTCGACGCGGCACCAGTCACGACATTCCAGGGCGTGGTAGGCCGCCAGCGCGACGGCCCGGACCTGCTCGGCCAGCTCCTCGGGGATGCGGGCGGGGCAGTCGAAGATCTCCAGAGGATGGCTCGGCGAGTCCCACAGCCACTTCGCCTCATAGCCATAGATCGGCGGCGCACCCTCGGGCAGCGTATCAAATCGCATGCCGACGATCGGCAGACAGCGGGCCTCGTTGCCGTTCCCCAGCACCGCGACCGTGAACTCGTGGCCGGGCAGGTAGGTCTCGATGAGGACCGGCTCGGCGTAGGTGGCGAGCAGTCTGGAGACCTGCCGGACCAGCTGCGAGCGGTTCCGGCAGACGCTCTTCACGCTGACGCCCTTGCCCGAGCCCTCGAAGCAGGGCTTCACGAAGAGCGGGAACGGCAGGTCGCACTTCCTCGCGTCGGCGGGGCTGCGCGCCAGCAGGAAGGGCGCGGTCGGGACCCCGCGGTAGGCGAGGACCTCCTTGGCCCGCCGCTTGTCTAGCGAGAGGCCGAGGGTCAGCGGGTCGGAGGCGTGACAGGGGATGCCGAGGAACTCGCAGATCGCGGGGATGTGGCCCTCACGGTTGGGACCATAGAGTCCCTCGGCGATGTTGAAGACGAAGTCGGGCCGAATCAGCGCGAGCCTCGCGGGGAAGCTCTCGTCGGCCTCGAGGCGGTAGACCTGTCCGACGGAGCTGAGTGCGCGCTCCACCGCGTCGATGGTGGAGGGCTCGTCCCACTCGGCGTAGAGATCGGGCTGAGCGAGATCGCTGCGCAGAGCTCGTGCGAGGGATGTGTCGGAGGAAGAGGGGGAGGAGGGATCCGCCCCGGCTGGGTTAGCCGGCGCCTCGGGTTTGAGATTGAAGGCTAGTCCGATCCGAACTGCCAAAGGCTTCCTCTACAAAAAAGGCCGTCTGCGAAGAGACGAGCCGGCACGAGTTGGGTTCGACGACGAGACTAAAGTAAGAAAAAGTGGACAGTCGCACAATAGTTTTTTGGGGATTCCGGAAAGAGCGCAGGGGCCCAAAAGCGGTGAAAGGTGAAAAGTGAAAGGTGAAAGGGATCGACCACCCCTTTCACCTTTCACTTTTCACCTTTCACGCTTTTCCGGCACGCCGCCCTCACACCTTGTGGAAGCCCACGCGCCCCGCCTCGCTCCCGTCGTCCGCCTGGTAGATCTCGAAGTCGGCGAAGAGCGACGGCGCTTCCCGCTGGAGGAGACGCAGGCACGCGACCGCCATCCGGCGGATCTCCAGCTCGGCGCCCTCCCCCAGGCGGAGCTCCAGCATCGTCCGCCAGGCGCGGACGTTGGCGCTGGCGACGATCTTCACCTCGGTGGCGTTGGGCAGCACGCTCCGCGCCGCCTCGCGGGCCATCTTCCGGCGGTGGACCTTGCTCTCGACCCACTCGTAGCGCGTCATCAGCTTCTCGACCGCCGCCACATAGGCGGCCTGCGCCGCCTCGACCTGGCGGGTCCATTCCGCCTCCAGGTCGGAATCCCCGAGAATCGCCGGCGGCATGACGAAGGCGGCGTGGGACTCGTCCACGTAGCGCTGGGAGAGCTGGGAGTAGCCCCAGCCGGCCCGGTGCCGCACCAGCTCGTGGCTGCACGACCGCGAGATCCCCTCGATCAGGACGACGTACGTGCTGTGCTCGAAGACCGAGCCGTGCCCCTGCTTGAGGATGTTGCCGAGATACTCGGCCGTGGTCCGGCCCGCCGGGTTGTGCTGGCTCATGTAGCAGAGCCGCCCGGCGTACTCGGCGAGGCGCTCGCCGTCGGTGGAGTCGCCCTGCCACTGCACCGGGAGGTGCGAGGGCTCGAGGAACTGGGGACGGGCGAGGAGGGTGACGCGGGGCGCGCGGAGGATGTCCATGGGCTCGGGGGTCTCGGGTCTCGTCAGGCCAGCTCCAGCCGGCAGCGGGCATAGCCGGCGCCGCGCTCGATCTCGCGCAGGGCGCGGGCGATGTCGTCGGGGATCGTTTCGGCCTCGCGGCCCACCTTGAGCCGGGCGATGGCCGGCTCGCCGGACGGAAGGATAACGCCGGGCGCCAGGATTCCGAGCGGATCGAACGCCTCCTTGAGACGCCGGAACAGCCCGACGATCTCCTCGCCGTACACCCGCTGCAGCAGCGCGGCCCGCAGCCGCCCGTCGCCGTGCTCGCCCGAGGGTGTCCCGCCCAGCCGAATCACGGCATCCGACACCTCCTCCAGCACGCCGGCCACCCCCTGCTCCCACCCGGCGCGGCCGACGCGCGGGAGCAGGTTCACGTGCACGTGGCCGTCACCGGCGTGTCCGAAGATCACGGCGGCGATGTCACGCGCCGAGGTCACTCGCCGGACGACGCGGATGTACTCGCCCATGCGCTCCACGGGGACGCAGGCATCCTCGATCACCTGGAGCGAGCGCCGGTCCTCCGGCAGCCCGGCGAGGATCGGGCTCGCGGCGTGACGCAGCTCCCAGAGCCGGGCGGAGCTGGCCCCGGTGAGCGCCGTGTCCACGGCCGCGGCCCAGGGCCGGACGCTCTCGGACGCCTTGGCCACGGCCTCGCGGAGCTCCCGCGGGTCGTCGCGCTCGATCTCGACCAGGAGAATCGCCTCCGCGCCGGCGAGCCCCTCGCCGACCTCGGTGTGGCGGATCAGGTCGAGGAAGGTCCGGTCGAGCAGCTCCACCGCCGAGGGATCGCAGGCGAGGAGCGCGGCCACCACCTTCACCAGATCGTCCAGCGATCGGAGCTCCACCCGGAGGCCGGCGCGGTGCGCCGGCTGGGGATCGAGCCGCCAGTCCACCCGGGTGACGAGGCCGAGGGTTCCCTCCGCGCCGATCACCAGGTCGAGGAGGTCCCGCGAGGCGAGCCAATCCGCCAGGGCGTAGCCGGAGGAGTTCTTCCGCGTCTTGGGGAACCGCGCGGCGACGAGGCCGTGCGCCTCGGCGATGGCCGGCGCGACGGTCGTCTCGAACCGGCGCACCGTCTCCCCCGCTCCCGTGCCCTGGCCCGCACCGCGGCGCAGCTCCAGGACCTCGCCCGCCGGGGTTACCAGCTCGAGCCCGACGACCCAGCGCCGGACACTGCCGTAGCGCAGCGTCCGCGCGCCGGCTGCGTTGGTGGAGACCATGCCGCCGACCGTCGCGAACCGGCCGCTGGAGGGATCCGGCGGCAGGCGGAGCCGGTGCGGATCGGCCGCGAGGTTGAGCTCGGTGAGGGTGACGTTGGCGCTGGTGACGGCGAAACGCTCGGCCGGCCGGATCTCGAGGCGCCGCGGGAGCCGGGTGAGGTCCACGACCACTCCCGGACCCACGTTGCCGCCGCCCATCGCACTGCCGGCGCCCCGCGGCACGAGGGGAACCCGGTGCTCGGACGCCCAGCGGACCAGGGCCACGACGTCGTCGCGATC
>DASUUD010000065.1:0-3776 GCA_036374255.1 Solirubrobacterales bacterium
GTGGCGGTCGAGGTACGGGTAGACCTCGTCGAACTCGATGTCGACCTCGCGGACCCCCAGGTAGGGAGCCTCGGGGATCGGGACGTCGGTGCGCGCCGTCGAGCGCACGCTGTCGTCGGTGGTCGGCGGGGAGTCGTCGACCACCTCCGGCTTCTCGCGCAGTTGCTTGGCCTCGGCGCGGATCCGCTCCACCATCGCCTCGCGCGCCTCGGCGTCGATCAGGGCGTCCATGGTGTCCAGTCCCTGGAAGGCGTCCTTGCAGTAGAAGACGCCGGGCCCGTAGACCTCCTCGGAGTCCTTGCCGTGCGGGTAGAGCGTGCGGCGGCCGAAGTCGCGGTTGATCGCGGCCCCGCCGATCAGCACCGGGAACTCGAGCCCTCGCTGGTGCAGCTCCTGCACGCAGATCGGCATCTGCTTCGAGGTCGAGACGAGCAGGGCGGAGAGGCCGATCGCGTCGGCCTGGTTCTCGATCGCGGCCTCGATGATCGTGTCCACGGGCACCTGCTTGCCCAGGTCGATCACCGTGTAGCCGTTGTTGGTGAGGATCGTGTTGACGAGCGACTTGCCAATGTCGTGCACGTCGCCGAACACGGTGGCGATCACCACCCGGCCCTTGCTGTGGCCCTCGATCCGCTCCAGGTAGTTCTCGAGCTGGGCGACCGCGCGCTTCATCACTTCGGCCGACTGCAGGACGAAGGGCAGGATCAGTTCGCCGGCGCCGAACTTGTCGCCGACCTCCTTCATCGCCGGCAGCAGCACCTCGTTGAGTGTGGGTACCGCGCCGATCTTCTCGACCGAGCGGTCGATCCATTCCTCGACTCCCTCCTTCTTGCGCCGCAGGATGTGCCAGTGGAGCGCATCCTCGGGCTCCATCCCCTCGGTCGGGTCGCCGGCCTCCTCGCCGGCCTCCTCGCCCTTCGCCTCGAAGTGGGCGATGAACCGCTCCAGCGCGTCGTCTCGCCGGTTGAAGACGAGGTCGTCGGTCAGCTCCCGCTCGGCGTCGGGGATCTCCGCGTACGGGGTGATGTGGTTCGGGTTGACCATCGCCAGGTCCAAGCCGGCCTCGACGCAGTGGTGCAGGAAGACCGAGTTGAGGACCGCGCGCGCCGGCTGCGAGACGCCGAAAGAGACGTTGGAGACCCCCAACGACGTCTTCACGCCGGGGATCTCCGCCTTGATCCGCCGGATCCCCTCGATCGTCTCCACGGCCGAGTTCTTCCACTCCTCGTCGCCGGTGGTGAGGGTGAAGGTGAGCGCGTCGAAGATCAGCACCTCGGGATCGAGGCCGTGCTCCCCGCAGACCAGGTCGCGTATCCGCTCGGCGATCTCGACCTTGCGCTCGGCGGTCTTCGCCATCCCCTGCTCGTCAATGGTGAGGGCGATCAGCGCAGCGCCGTGCGCCTTGGCCAGCGGCGCGACGACGTTGGCCTTGTCCGGCCCCGCCTCGAGGTTGATCGAGTTGACGATCGCCCTGCCGGGGATCTGCTCGAGAGCGGCCCTGATCACCTCGGGCTCCGTCGAGTCGACCTGGATCGGCGCGGGCTGGGTCAGGGAGATCCGCTCGACCACGGCCTTCATCTGCTCGTCCTCGTCTTGGCGCTCGGTGAGTGCCACGCAGACGTCGAGAACGTGGGCGCCGCCCTCGACCTGGTCTTCGGCGATCCCGACGAGGCCGTCGTAGTCCTCGGCGAGCAGCAGCTCCTTCGCCCTTTTCGAGCCCTGAGAGTTGACGCGCTCCCCGACCAGGGTCGGGCGCGGTTCCTGCACGAGCGGGGTGGAGGTCATCATCGAGGAGACCTGCGGCGGCCCCGGAGCCGGCCGCTCGCCGGGCACGCGGCCTTCGACCCGCTCGCGGATCGCGGCGATGTGCTCGGGCGTGGTCCCGCAGCAGCCGCCCACGATCCCTACGCCGTGGCGCTCGACGAACTCGGCCAGAGTCGCCGCCAGCGGCTCGGGCTGTTCGGGGAAGATAGTCTCGCCTTCCGGCCCCTGCAGGGGCAGGCCGGCGTTGGGGATGCAGTGGACTGGGACGGGGGAGTTCTCGCCCAGGTAGCGGATCGCGTCGCGCATGTCCTCGGGGCCGGTCGAGCAGTTGAGCCCGATCACGTCGACGTCGAGCGCGGACAGCGTCGTCAGCACCGCCTGGATGTCCGTCCCCAGCAGCATCTTGCCGCCCTGCGGGAGCAGGGTGGCGCTGGTCTGGATCGGCACTCGGCGGCCGGTCGCGGCAAAGGCTTCGCGCGCGCCGAAGACCGCCGCCTTCACCTCAAGGATGTCCTGCGCGGTCTCGATGATGATCAGGTCGACGCCGCCCTCGAGCAGGCCGCGCGCCTGCTCGCTGAAGACCTCGACCAGCTCGGTGAAGGAGATGTCGCCCAAGGTCGGGTCGTCGGAGGCGGGCAGGAAGCCGGTCGGCCCGATCGAGCCGGCGACGAAGCGCCTCTCGCCCGCCGCCCTGCGGGCGATCTGGGCCGCTCTGGTGTTGATCTCGAGGGTCTGCTCGCCGAGCCCCCACTCGTCGAGCTTCAGCCGCGAGCCCTGGAAGGTGTCGGTCTCGACGACCTCGGCACCGGCGTCGAGCATCGAGGTGTGGACGCCCTCGATCACGTCGGGCCGGTTCAGGACCAGCGCCTCGTGGCACTTGCCCAGCAGCCCGCCGTAGTCCTCCTGGGTGAGGTCGAACTGCTCGAGGGTCGCGCCCATGCCGCCGTCGAAGACGACGATCCGCTCCCGTGTCGCGGCTAGGAAGTCACGATCTGCCATTTGTTGAGCCTGTCACCTCCATCGACCCCGGCATTAGCACCTCACCTCGATCCGGGGATCTTGGCCGGTTGCTGCGGTTTCTGCGGGCCGGGCCCCTCGACCGCTCTTGATGGATCGATGAAAGGTACCGAATCGACCGCGTCGTTCCCCCATGCACGCAGGGTGTGCAGGGGCGATCACGCGAGCCTCGGCCGCCGGGGCCTGCCCTTTCAGCCGCGCAGGCCGAGGCGGCGCCGCCAATCGCGCGCGAAGGCCGTCTGGGCGATGCGGTTGACCAGCCTGCGGCGCCGCTTCGTGTAGGGGTGCCAGTTTGGGTCTCGCTTGCCCCCGAACCGCGTGGTCACGAGGGACTCGACCCGGCAGAACTTCCTGATCCCGCCATCGCCGAACCGGGTGCCGATGCCCGACTGCTTCCAACCCCCGAACGGGACGTTGAGCGGCAGCGGGTTGAAGATCACGTCGTTCACGCTGACCGACCCGCAGTCGATGTGCCTGGCGACGCGCTCCGCGCGCCCCTGCTCGCCGAACACCGAGGCAGCGAGGCCGTACCGTGTGTCGTTCGCCAGCCGCAGTGCCTCCTGCTCATTCTTCACCGGCATCACCGCGACGACTGGGCCGAAGGTCTCCTCCTGCATCACCTTCATCGAGTGATCGACATCGACGAGCACGGTGGGCTCGAAGTATTCGCCGCGGCCGTCGACGCGCTTGCCCCCGGTCAGGACCATGGCGCCGGCCGCCACCGCGTCACTCACCTGATCTTCGACCACCGCGATCTGATTCGGCGATGTCATCGCCCCCACATCGCATCCGTAGCCGCGGCCGTCGGCCCCCTGCCGGAGTCCGGCCATCTCCCTGGTCAGCTTGCCGACGAACTCGTCGTACACCGGCTCCTCGACGTAGACCCGCTCCACCGAGATGCAGACCTGGCCGGAGTTCATCGTTCCACCCCAGCTGGCGGCGTTCGCCGCCCGGTCGACGTCGGCGTCCGAGAGCACGATCATCGGGTCCTTGCC
>DASUUD010000066.1:0-8528 GCA_036374255.1 Solirubrobacterales bacterium
GCACCGTGGGGGCGATGAACTTGCCGGATAGGCCCCCCACCTCGGTCGGGCCGCCGCAGAGCTTGGTGGCGCCGGAGGCGACCGCGTCCTCGATCAGCTCGACGACGAGCCCGTACTGGTCCTCGGAGGTCATCGGGCCGATCTCGGTATCCCACTGCATCGGGTCGCCGACGGTCATCGTCTGCGTCTCGCGCGCGACGCCCTCGACGAAGCGGTCGGCGAGCTCCTTTACGACGTAGACGCGCTCGATCCCCGAGCAGGTCTGGCCGGCGTTGGCGAAGCCGCCCCAGACGCCGCCGGAGATCGCGTTGTCGAGGTCGGCGTCCGCGCAGACGATCATCGGGTCCTTGCCACCCAGCTCCAGGACCGCGCCCTTGAGTTGCTCGGCGCACGCTTCGCCGACCTTGCGGCCCACCTCGACCGAGCCGGTGAAGAAGACCTTGCCGACGCTCGAGCGCGCCAGCGCGTCGCCGACCGCCCCGCCGCCGTGCACGACGCGGATCAGGCCCTCGGGCAGGCCGCCCCTCTCGAAGACCCGGCGGATCGCCTCGCCCAGCAGCGGGGTGAGGCTGGCCGGCTTCAGCACCACGCCGTTGCCCGCCATCAGCGCGATCGCCACCTCGCCGAAGGGAATCGACCAGGGATAGTTCCAGGGCGCAATCACTCCCACCACGCCGATCGGCTCGTAGCTGAAGCGCGATTTCTTGCTCATCAGGAAGGGCTGGGACATGCGCACCTTCTCGTCGGCGAGGATCTTCGGGCCGGCCTTCGCGCACCAGTGCAGGGCGTCGATGGTCGGCAGCACCTCCATCGTGTAGGCCTCGGTGCGCGGCTTGCCCTGCTCATTGACGAGCAGCTCGGCGATCTCGTCGCTCTCGTCGAGTAACGCGTCGGCGGCCCGGCGCATGTAGCGAGCGCGGTCGGCGAGGCTCAGCTCGGCCCAGGCGGGCTGGATGCGTGCGACATCGTCGACCACCCCCTGGACCTGGTCGGCCGTGATCGTCCCCACCGAGCCGACCAGCTCGCCGGTCGCCGGGTTGAAGCTCTCGAGGGTGGACTGGGACGGTGGGCTCTGCGTGGCGCTCTCCATGATTGGGATTCTAGGCCGGTTGAGCCCCCACTGTGGCGGCGCTCGCGTCTCCGGCGCCGGGAGCGCGCTCCGGCGACGCCGCGTCGCCGCGGGCGATCGCCCCGCTTCGCAGGCGCAGGTAGGTGGGGCCGACGTTGCGCACCTGAGGGAGGAGAAGCGGGGTTACCGCCCGGGAGGCTGCGGCCAGCAGCCGCAGCTGAAGCCGGCTGGCCCGCGTCCATCGAATTCCGAAGCGGTCGCGGAGCGAGGGCGTCAACAGGCCGGCGGTAACCAGCGAGATCTGGTGGGTGACCGGCATCCGGGCGAGGCGCCAGGCCGGCTCGGTGAGGAGCGGCAGCGGGGGGCGGCGCGGGTCGCCGATGGCCTCGAGCACTTCGTCGACCGCCCGGGTTCGCTCCAGGCGCTCCGAGACCATGCGCTCGAAGTAGTCGCCGAAGGCCGCCCAGTCGGCGGGCATGTCGCGCTCGCGCACCCCGATCAATTCCCCGCTGCGCCGCCACTGGGCGTAGAGGTCGTCGATCTCCCCCGGACGCAGGGGGCCGACCAGAAGCTGGTGGCCGCGCACGATCGAGTCGACGAGGGTGGCGTGCACCCAGGTGAAGGCCTCGGGCTCGAGCGCGTGGTAGGGCCCGCCGTCGGCCTTCCTGCCCCTGATGCTCCTGTGCATCTCGCGAATTCGCCGCCCCAGCCCCGTCGCCAGCTCGGGGCCGCCATAGGTCATCGCGTAGGAGTAGTCGAGGGTTCGCAGCAGGCGGCCCCAGGGATCGCTGCGGAAGTCGGAGTGCTCGGTGACGCCCGCACCGACCGTCGGGTGGGAGACCTGGAGCAGGATCGCATAGGCCCCCGTGGCGATCAGCCGGGCGTCCCCGGCGCGGCGCCAGAGTGCCGAGCCGCGCCTGGTTGCCAGCTCGGTCGCCGTCATCGGCCGATTGTAGGAGGCGTCCGCGCCATACTCAGCCGAATGGAGGACCGGCTGTTCGACACCGGAGAGGCCCGCCCGCGGGAGATGCCGGCATCGGACGCGCCGCTGGCGGTGAGGATGCGCCCGCGCTCGCTCGAGGAGCTGATCGGACAGGAGCACGTGCTCGCTCCCGGCTCGGCGCTGCGAACCGCGATCGAGAGCGGGAACCCCCACAGCGCGATCCTCTACGGGCCGCCGGGCTCCGGAAAGACGACCCTGGCGCGGATCGCCGCCGCCGGGACGGATGGGGCGTTCGAGGAGGAGTCCGCGGTCAACGCGGGCCGGGCAGAGATCCGCGCCGTGATCGAGCGCGCCCGCGAGCGGCTGGGGGCGAGCGGCCGTCGCACCGTGCTCTTCCTCGACGAGATCCACCGCTTCAACAAGGCGCAGCAGGACGCCCTTCTCCCCGCCGTCGAGGAGGGCCTGCTGACGCTGATCGGAGCGACCACCGAGAACCCCTACTTCGAGGTCAACTCGGCGCTGCTCTCCCGCTGCCAGATCTACGAGCTGCGCCCGCTCCAGCCCGACCAGGTGGAGGAGTTGCTGCGCCGCGCCCTTGCCGACCCGGGGCGCGGCCTCGCCGATCCGCCGCCCGTCGCGGACGCGGCGCTGGCGATGCTGGCGCACCGCTCGGGTGGCGACGCGCGGGTCGCGCTTTCGGCCCTGGAGCGGGCGGTGGAGCGATCGAAGGGCGAGGCGATCGGCGTCGAGGCGATCGAGGACGCCCTGCAGCGCAAGGCGATCGACTACGACCGGGAGGGCGATCGCCACTACGACTTCATCTCCGCCTGGATCAAGGCGACCCGGGGCTCCGACGTCGACGCCTCCCTCTACTACCTCGCTGTGATGCTGGAGGGGGGCGAGGACCCCAGGTTCGTCGCCCGCCGAATGGTCATCCTCGCCTCCGAGGACGTCGGCAACGCCGACCCGCAGGCCCTGCTGATCGCTGATGCGGCGGCCCGCGCGGTCGATCGCGTCGGCCTGCCCGAGTGCGCGCTCAACCTCGCCCAGGCCGCCGTGTACCTGGCGCTCGCGCCCAAGTCGAACGCCTCCTACAAGGCGCTTTCGGCCGCGCGGGCCGAGGTGCGCGAGAACGGCGCGAAGACGCCCCCCGACTACCTGCGCGATGCGCACTACCCCGGCGCGGGGAAGCTGGGGCGCGGGGCCGGATACCGATATGCGCACGACGAGCCCGGCGCGGTCAGCGAGCAGCCATTGATGCCGCCGGGCCTCGAGGAGCAGCGCTTCTACGCTCCCACGGAACGCGGTTTCGAGGCGGAGCTTCGACGCCGCCTCGAGAGCCTGCGAAAAAGGTTCGAAGGGACTTAGTCGCAGCCGCAACTTCCCGTAAAGCTCCGTGTTTTCAGAGTTGGCTTTCCAAGCTAGAGCCAGGGAGAGCCGACACACCGGCCGGAGGCCTGGACTGGGGGCCTCCGGCCGGACTAAATAGAAGCAGGGGGGACCCGACTGACCGCGCGGCGCCTGCGCGGTCGTCGGGTGTTGGGAAGCGAAGCGTCGCTAGGCTCCGGGCCCGATGCCGTGGGAGCTGATCTGCGTCGCGGTCTGGTCCATGGCGGTTGCAGTCGTCGGCGGCCTCGCCGGGCTGGTGCTGGGCAACCTGCGCCTACCGGTCGTTCTCCAGTTCTCCTCATCGGCCGCGGCGGGCGCCGGCGCCAACGTGGTTATCAGCGCGGCGTCCGCGCTGACGGCCTCGATCGCGCACTGGCGCGGGGGGCGGATCGACTGGCGTCTCTTCTGGCTGATGGCACCACCCTCTCTGCTGGGCGGGATTGCCGGTGGGGTGATCTCCGGGCTGCTGCCGCAGCGGCTGCTGCTGGGCGTGATCGCGCTGGTGGTCCTCTACGGGGCGCTCGAGCTGTCGCGGGCGCGGCCCCTGCCGGGTCCGGAGGGCCGGATCGCAGGAGGTTGGGCTCCGGCGGTGGCGATCGCCTTCGGCGTCGGGGTCCTGGGCGGGCTGGTGGGCCTCATCCTGGGCAGCCTCCGCCTGCCGGCGATGGTCAAATGGCTGGGCACGTCGCCCAGGGCGGCCGTCGGCACCAACGCCGCCACCGGCGTCGTCGTCGGCATCGGCGGCCTGATCGGCCACCTCGCCGGCGGCATCGACTGGGACCTGCTCGCCGCGGGCTGCGCCGGCGGCATCCCCGGCGCCTATCTCGGCGCTCACCTCACCGGCCGGCTCGGCGACCGCGCCCTGCTTCGTACCATCGCCGCGATCCTCCTCGTCGCCGGTCTCGCCCTTGCCGTTCAGGCAGTCGTCGGATAGCGGACGTCCTGTCTCCAACCTCTATCTTGACCTCATGAGCCAGGGCCAGCAATTGAGGCTAGGTGGGATGGCACTTCGGAACGGCCTGCTTGTCCACGGGCCGACGCATTGGGCCGCGGCGGTCCGGGACGCCAACGGCGAGGTCCAGGTCGCGAGCGAGCCCAAACCGCAGATCGCACCGAAGCTCTCGGCCCGCCTGCCCGGTTTGCGCGGGCCGCTGCGGCTGGTCGAGGCGATGGCGGTGCTGCCGCTGGTGCGTCGCAGGATGCCGGCGGCGCGGCTCCCCTTCGAGGACCGGCGCGTCCTGGCCGCGATCGGCGCGACGCTGGTCGCCACCGCACTGCTGCGCAGACGCCTGCCCTCTTCGGGACTTCGCGAGGCGCTGGTGCAGGCGGTCGGGCTCGTCCCGGCGATCGTGGCCCTCAGCGACCGCGACCTCGCCGCGTATCACGGGGTCGAGCACAAGGCGATCGCCGCCTACGAGCAGGGGATCGATGATCCGACCGCGGTGGCCAAGGAGCACGATCGCTGCGGCTCGAACCTGATCGCCCCGATGATGCTGCTCTCCGCCGGCGGGACCCTGCTGCTCGAACGCCTCGTCGACCACCCCGGTCCGCTCGCCCGCGCGAGCGTGGGGATCGGCGGCGCCTCGATCGCCGTGGAGATGTTCGCCTGGAGCGATCGCCATCACGGCGCCCCTCTCGCCGAGCTGTTTCACACCCCGGGCCGGGAGATCCAGCGCCACCTGGCGACCAGGGAGCCCACTCCGGACCAGCTTCAGGTCGGGGTCGCGGCGCTGGCGGAGATCCTTCGCGCGGAGGGCCACTAGACTCGCCAACCCATGTTCGGGCGAATCGATCACATCGGAGTCGCCGTCGAGGACCTCGAGGCCGGCATCGAGCTCTACGAGGGCAGGTTCGGCATGGCGCTCGCGCACCGCGAGACGGTCGAGGAGCAGGGAGTGGAGGCCGCGCTGCTCGACGTCGGCGAGGGACACGTCGAGCTGCTGCGCCCGCTCGGGCCCGAGACGCCGGTGGGCAAGTTCCTCGCCCGCAAGGGTCCCGGGCTGCACCACGTCGCCTACGCGGTCGACGACATCGACGCCGCCCTCGAGAGCATCAGGAGCGCCGGGCTCGAGCTGATCGACAGCGAGGCGCGAATCGGGATCCTCGAAAGCCGCGTCGCCTTCCTGCACCCGCGCTCCACCGGCGGGGTGCTGACCGAGATAGTCGAGCCGGCGGGTCACTGAGATGGCGGAGGCCCAACAGGTCGAGATCGGGTTCGAGGGAGGCCAGGTGGTCGCCGTGAGGATTGGCGGCGAGGAGCTCTCCGACCTCCGCAAGCAGGTCGAGAAGGGCGGCTGGTACGACCTCAAGACGGAGGAGGGCGTGATCGCCCTCTACCTCGGCAAAGTCTGCTTCCTGCGGGTCGATTCGGGGGAGCACCGGGTCGGCTTCGCCCTCGGGCGCAACGACTGATGCGGGGGCGCGCCCTGCTCGGGGCCGGCGCCCTGGCGACGCTGGCTGCGGCCCTCTGGTGGCGGAAGAACCCCTCCGCCTGCCCCTACGGCCAGCGCTTCTGGGTGGAAGCGCCTCACCCGGTCATCACCCGCGAGCGACTCCGCTGGGTGCTGGCGCCGCAGGCCGGCGAGCGGATCCTCGAGATCGGTCCCGGCACCGGCTACTACACCCTCGAGCTGGCCGAATGGGTCGGTCCGGAGGGAGTGGTCGAGATCTTCGACCTCCAGCAGGAGTTCCTCGACCACGTGATGCGCCGCGCCGCCGAGCGCGGCATCGGCAACATCGTTCCCACGCGGGGCGACGCGACCGAGCTTCCCTACGAGAACGCCTCGATCGACGCGGTCATCCTCACCGCCGTCCTCGGCGAGATCCCCGATCCGGCTGCCGCGCTGCGTGAGATCCGCCGGGTGCTGAAGCCGGACGGCCGGCTCGTCGTGGGTGAGCTGTTCGGCGACCCGCACTTCACGACGCTCTCGTCGCTGCGGCGCCAGGCCGCCGAGGCGAGCCTGGGCTACCAGCGGCACTCAGGCAACTGGTTCGCCTACTTCGCCGAGCTGAGCCCGGCCTGAGCGGGGCGGCGCGGCGGGCCGAGGCCCGCCGCGCCGCAGGCCGCTAACGGTTCCGCTTCCTCTTCTTGCCCTTTTGGCAGGCGGGGATGTTGAGGCGCAGTCGCTTCGTCTTGAACCGCCTGCTGTTCTGGGCCTTCAGGTTTAGGAAGGCGAACTGCTTCTTCTTGCGGCAGAGGTTCTGCGAATTTACGAGCAGACCTCGGTTTCCGCCCTTCATGGTGAGGATGAACTTCCTGACCGACACGTCGGGCACGGTGCGGAACACCGTCTTGAGGCGACCGCCTTTGGCCGAGATAACACCGCGGAGGCGGACGTTCACCTGGCCGCGCAGGTCGGCGAGCAGGTCAGGTAGTTCGTTGTCGGATGAGACCAGGTAGACCGGCCCCCTGAGCTGACCGTCGATCATCTTCGACGTCGCCTTCGCGTTCCCATAGATCGCCGCTTTCGGGCAATTCCCCTGGGCGAGCTGCACCCGCGTGCAGATGGTGCGGATGTGGCTCTGGTCGAGGATCGTCGCCCGCGGCAGGATGAACGCGGCACGGCGCACGTTGGCGTCGCGGTCCCGCCCCCGGAGGATCGCCCGGAATTTGGGGTTCTTTGCCCGGCGCATCTGGTTCTTGCCGCCGAAGATGCGGGCGAAGAACTTCGGCTTGAACCGCAGGGACTTGCAGTTCGTCCCCTGGAAGAAGCTCTGCCGTGAGATCTTCGACCACTGGCTCGGGTCGGCGGGGTTACCTCCTCCGCCGAACAGGTCGCCGACGATCGGGAACGTGCTGCGGCAGGTCGTCGGGTTGACCGTGAAGCGGGGCCGGTAGATCGAGATCTCGATCTCCCGGACATCCAGCTTCACACCCCCGAACACGTCCGGGATACGGTCGGAGACCGCGGTCACCTCCACCGTTTCGGGGTTGATGTGCAGCGCGGCGCGGACGACGACAGTGCCGAGGTCATACGGCCCTGCGACGGCCGGCGTCGCGAACACGAGGCTGACCGGGGCGCCCTTGTAGGGACCGGCCAGATAGACGTTGCCGGGCACCTGGTACGGCTCCGGACCCGACCCGGCCTTGATCGTCGTCGTGCCGACGAAGCTCGTGTTGGGGCACGGCGGGGCATCGAGAGAGCTACGCCCTGAGCTGTTCGCTGCCGAGGCGATGTTCGTCTCCGGGCAGTACTCGAGCCCGCGCAGCCGGCCGATCATGCCGGGCGGCAGCTTCACGTCGACCCGTTTCAGCTCCTGCTCGCCGTCCCTGCGGGTCACCTTCAGGTCGAACGGCGTGAACGCCCCGGCTTTGGAGTCGCGGGTTCCCGCCCCATAGGTGACGTCGAACGGGCGCTCCGCCAGCGTTGCCGGGCACGGCCCGCCTCCGGGCAGATTGGTGAGTGTGAACTGCGCCGTTTTGGTCACATCGCCGGTGCCAGACCACGGCGTGTAGGTCGCGCTGGTGGTGTGCGGGCCGCAGGTGCCCGGGCTGGTCAGCGCTCCGCGTGGACCGCCGTTCAGGTGGACCTTGAAGGAGCTGAACGGGGCCTGTGGGTTTTCCGGTACCACGGCCGTTACCTGGCCGGTCACCAGGTTCGGGAACACCTTCCCGACCAGGCGCACGTTGACGCCGTAGCGGTCGTTGAAGGCGTGGATGAAGATCCGGAACATCTCACCGGAGCTCGGGTCTCCGCTGAGCGGCTGCCCGACGTAGACGTCACCGCCCAGTTTCTGGTCGAGCGCCGGCGTCTCCACCTCGACCGAGCCGATCCTTGAGGCATCGAGACACTCGACCGGGTCATCCGTGCCTTTCTTGAACTGGGCGTCGGTGCACGGGGTCAGCCCGTTGGCGAGCGACGGGTTGATGCCGGCACCCTCGGGCAGCTTCACATTGGCGATCAGCAGGTGTGAGTTGGCGATCGGTTCCGCCGGGTTGAGCTGATTCGGCATCTGGACGTCGACGGTAGCCGGCTCTGGCGAATCCGTCGCGCCGCTCGCTGTCGTATCGAGTCCGGGTTCGAAGGGCACCAGCTCACAGCCGCTCGCGCCGACTTTAGTCGTGAACGCTTCTTGCACGAAATTGCCGGGGTTCGCGTGCTCGTCGACGCTGAGGATCGACGTCTG
>DASUUD010000067.1:0-6820 GCA_036374255.1 Solirubrobacterales bacterium
GAACTTGCCGATCGGCCGACCGAACGCTTCGCGCTCCTTCGCGTACTCGAGGGTTCGCTCGATCATCCGTTCACAGCCCGCGTGCGAGCCGGCGGCGGCCACCAGCCGCTCGCCCTGAAGCTCCCAGGCGATGTGGTAGAAGCCTTTGCCGATCTCGCCGAGGACGGCGTCGGCCGGGACGCGGACGTCCTCGAAGGCGAGTTCGCCGGTATCGGAGGAGTGCATCCCCATCTTCTCCAGCTCCTTGGAGACGCTGAAGCCGGGCACCTTCTCGCCGCTCTCGTCGCGCAGGTCGACGGCGAACAGGGTGATTCCCTCGTGGCGCGCCTCGGGGTCGGTCTTGGCGACGAGGACGATGAAGTCGGCGCGCGGGCCGTTGGTGATGAAGGTCTTGGAGCCGTTGATGACGTACTCGTCTCCGTCGCGGATCGCCGTGGTGCGGATACCCGCGACGTCGGAGCCCGCGCCCGGCTCGGTGATCCCCAGGCAGCCGATCTTCTCGCCCTTGATCCCCGGCACCAGGTAGCGCTGTTTCTGCTCCTCGGAGCCGAGCAGGTGTATGGGGGGGAGAACCATGTCCGTCTGCACGGCGAAGGCCATGTTGGTGCCGCCCGAGCCGGAGTAGCTCATGCACTCGGCCCGTACCAGCGAGTAGTAGTAGTCGCCGCCCTGCCCGCCGTACTCCTCGGGGAAGCAGAGGCCGAGGTAACCGAGCTCGCCGGCCCGCCTCATGATCTCGCTCGGCCAGTAGCTCTCCTCCCACTCGTTGCGATGGGGAAACAGCTCCTTTTCGACCCAGGACCGCATCGACTCGCGCAGGTCTTCGTGCTCCTGGCTGAAGATGAAGTGCTTGCGTCCCGCCTCGTGGTCGGGCTTGATGACTTTGGAGCCGTCGGTCGTCGCGGTCGCCACAGTGGTCCTCCTCCTCATCCTCGCTGTTCGCGGGTGGACAGTAGCACTTCCTACTTTCGACTGAGTCGGCTATCGTGACCAACTCGATGGGAAGCGAGGAGAGCAACGAGGTCGTCAAGTACGAGGTCGCCGACGGGGTGGCGACCGTCACGCTCAACAACCCGGAGAAGCGCAACATGCTCTCCGGCGAGATGCTGGTCGGCCTGGTCGAGTCGATGAAGCGGGCGCGCGACTCCGAGGAGGTCAGGGCTGTCGTCCTGACCGGCGCGGGGGACAAGGCCTTCTGCGCTGGGGCGGATTTGGGCGGCTTTGCGGTGGACGCTCCGCTTGTGGCGAAACATTTCGCCACCGACCTCTTCCTTGAATTCTTCCGCCTGATGCCGCGCCTGGGCAAGCCCTCGCTCTGCGCGGCCAACGGGCACGTGCTGGCCGGCGGCATGGGCCTCGCGCTCTCCTGCGACCTGGTGATCGCCAAGGAGGGGGCGACCTTCGGCACCCCCGAGATCAACGTCGGCGCCTTCCCCTACATGATCATGGCGATCATCTACCGCAACGTCCCGCGCAAGAAGGTCAACGAGATGATGCTGCTGGGCGAGCGGCTGAGCGCCGAGCAGGCGGTCGAGTACGGGCTCGCCAACAGGGTGGTTCCGGCGGAGGAGTTCGACGAGGCGGTCGCCGACTGGGCGACGAAGCTCGCCTCCAAGAGCCCGGTGCTGATGCGGCTCGGCCACGACGCGATGTATCGCCAGCAGGACATGGCGGTGGACGACGCGCTCGAGTTCCTGCGCTCGCAGCTCTCGCTCACCTTCTCGACCGAGGACATCGTCGAGGGCGTCAGCGCCTTCTTCGAGAAACGCGAGCCCGAATGGAAGGGGAGATAGACGTGGCGAGCACAGAGGAGAGACCGGCGGCGGAGGGCTCAGGCGAGAGGGAGAATTTGCTTCCGGGCACGGCCCCCCTCAGCGAGCTGACCGAGCAGCTCCACGAGCGGCGCGAGAAGGCGAAGCTGGGCGGCGGCCCGGAGAAGATCGCCAAGCAGCACGACCGCGGCAAGCTGACCGCTCGCGAGCGGATCGACCTGCTGGTCGACGAGGGCACCTTCGTCGAGATGGGAATCCACGGCAGACCCCATTTCGCGCAGCGCGCGATGGACGGGGTGGAGGCTCCAGCCGACGGCGTGATCACCGGCTGGGGTGATGTCGACGGCCGCCCCTGCTGCATCGCCGCCTACGACTTCACCGTGATGGCCGGCTCGATGGGGATGACCGGCGAGCTGAAGGTGACCCGCCTGCGCGAGATGGCGCTGCAGAAGCGGATGCCTTTCATCTGGCTGCTCGACTCGGCCGGTGCCCGCATCCAGGAGGCGGCCGGCTCGCTCTTCGCCGGCTCCGGCCACCTCTTCCGCGAGGAGGTGGAAATGTCGGGAGTGATCCCGATGGTCGCCGCGATGATGGGCCCCTGCGCTGCCGGCACCGCCTACATCCCGGCGCTTTCCGACTTCGTGCCGATGGTCTCCGGCCAGGGCGCGATGGCGCTTGCCGGGCCACACCTGACCAAAGCCGTGACCGGCGAGGACATCTCGATGGAGGACCTGGGCGGCGCCAAGGTCCACTGCCGCAAATCGGGCGTGGGGGACCTCGAGGTGAAGGACGATCCCGAGTGCGTCGCGGCGGTCAAGAAGTACCTCTCCTACTTCCCGCCCAACTGCGAGCAGAAGCCGCCGCTCGCCGAGACCGACGACCCCGACGACCGCGCCTCGGAGAAGCTGCTGGAGATCGTCCCCGAGTCCTCACGCCAGCCCTACGACATGTACGACGTGATCCGCGAGATCGTCGACGACGGCGACTGGTTCGACCTCAAGCCGAAGTTCGCCAAAACGCTGATCACCTGCTTCGCCCGCTTCGGAGGCCAGCCGGTGGGGATCGTCGCCAACCAGCCCAAGCAGCTGGCGGGGATCCTCGACAACGACTCCGCCGACAAGGCGGCGCGCTTCATCAATCTCTGCGACGCCTTCAACATCCCGCTCGTCTTCCTCCAGGACGTGCCGGGCTTCATGGTCGGCTCGAAGGTCGAGCACGCCGGGATAATCCGCCACGGCGCGAAGATGCTCTACGCGGTCAGCCGCGCCACCGTGCCGAAGGTGACGGTGGTCGTCCGCAAGGCCTACGGCGCCGGCTACTACGTGATGTGCGGCAAGGCCTACGAGCCCGACCTGATCGTCGCCTGGCCTGGCGCGGAGATCTCGGTGATGGGCCCGGAGGGCGCGGTCGAAATCATCGGCCGCTCGGCGATCGAGGCTTCCGACGACCCGGAGGCCACCCGCGAGGCGATGCTGGACGCGGTCCGCGAGCAGATCGATCCCTACCTCGCCGCCGGCAACGCGGTGATCGACGACATCATCGACCCGCGCGAGACCCGGCCGACGATCGTCAAGGCGCTGCGCATGGCGCGCAGCAAACACGTTGAGAAGCCCGCCAAACGCCACGGAGTAATGCCTGTATGAGTCGCTTTCAAGATCCGGTCGTCATCTCGTGCTCTATCTCCGGCGTGATCGCCAACCGCGACCAGTGCCCGGCGATCCCCTACACGCCCGAGGAGTACGCGGCGGAGGCGCGGCGGGCGGTCGACGAGGGCACCTCGCAGATTCACATCCACGCGCGCAAACCCGACGGCACGCCCTCCTACGAGGTCGAGGATTTCAGGGCGATCACCGAGGCGATCCTCGCCGAGGTCGAGGACGTGATCATCAACTACTCCACGGGCGCGATCGGGATCCCGATCGAGAAGCGGATCGAGTACCTGCGGGCGCTGCGCCCCGACGTGGCCGCTCTGAACATGAGCTCCATGAACTACGCGAAGTACTCGCCTCGGCGCAAGGACTTCGTCTTCAAGGCGGTCTTCGAGAACAGCTTCGACACGATCATCGAGTTCCTCACCGCGATGAAGGAGCTGGGCGTCAAGCCCGAGCACGAGTGCTTCGACGCCGGGCACGTCGCCAACCTCGATCCGCTGATCGACATGGGACTGCTGGAGCCGCCCCTTCAGATCTCGCTGGTGATGGGGGTGAACGGCGGCATCCGTCCGACCGCCCGCAACGTCGCCTTCATGTCGGAGCAGATCCCCGGCGGCGCGGAGGGCGAGAACCAGTGGCAGGTGATCGGCATCTCCCGCGACCAGTGGAAGCTGATCGGCGCGGCGCTGGCGCTGGGGGGCAACGTGCGCGCCGGGGTGGAGGACAACCTTTACCTGCCCAACGGCGAAATGGCCAAGTCGAACGGCGAGCTGATCGCCAAGGCGAGGCAGATGGCCGAGGACGTCGGCCGCCGCGCAGCGACCGTGGCCGAGGCTCGCGAGCTGCTGGGGGTCCCGAAGCGTGAGCGATCTCCCGCTTAGCGACGTCCGGGTCCTCGACCTGACGCGGCTCCTGCCGGGCGGCTTCTGCTCGCTGCTGCTCGCCGACCTCGGGGCCGACGTCGTGAAGGTCGAGGACACCTCGATGGGCGACTACGTCCGCTGGGCGCCGCCCTACTACGGGAGCGACGACCAGCAGGAGCTGGGAACCCGTTCGGCGCTCTACCTCTCGCTGAACCGCGGCAAGCGCTCGATCCGCCTCGACCTGAAATCGGAGCGGGGCCGCGAGGCGCTGCTGCGACTGGTCGAATCCCACGATGTCGTCCTCGACGGCTTCCGCCCGGGAGTCCTCGACCGGCTCGGGGTCGGTTACGAGCGGATGCGTGAGGTCAACCCGCGGATCGTCTTCTGCGCGATCACCGGCTACGGCCAGGATGGCCCCTACACCCAGCGCGCCGGACACGACATGAACTACCTGGGCCTGGTCGGGCTGCTCGGGCTGACCGGGGCGAGGGACGGCCCGCCGGTGCAATCCGCCGGCCAGATCGCCGACATCGGCGGCGGCGCCCTGATGGCAGCCTTCGGGGTGCTGGCGGCCCTGCACGAGCGGGACCGCAACGGCGAGGGGCAGATGGTCGACATCTCGATGGCCGACGGGGCGCTCTCATGGCTGGCGATGGTCGCCGGGCGCTACTTCTGCGACGGCGAGGTGCCGCGCCGGGGCGAGCAGCAGCTGGCCGGCGGACTGATCTGTTACCTGCCCTACGAGGCGGCGGACGGCTGGGTCAGCTGCGGAGCCCTGGAGCCGAAGTTCTGGGCCGCTTTCTGCGACGGCGTCGATCGCCCCGACCTGATCGAGAAGCAGTTCGAGGCACCCGGCTCCGATGCATGGAGCGAGGTGGCCGAGGTGTTCCGCTCGCGCAGCCGCGAGGAGTGGCGGGCCTTCAACGACGAGCACGATTGCTGCATCGAGCCCGTCCTCGACCTCGACGAGGCGCTCGACTCCGAGCTGGTGAAGGAGCGCGGGATGGTCGTCGAGATGGAGCAGCCGCAGCTCGGTACGATCCGCCAGCTCGGCGTGCCGGTGAAGTTGAGCCGCACCCCGGGGGACCCGACCCGGCCCGCCCCTGCCTTCGGCGAGCACACCGAGGAGGTGCTGCGCGAGGTCGGCTACTCCGACGACGAGATCGCCGCGATGCTCGAGTCCGGCGCCGCCGCCGGCCCCGGCGCCGAGTCCGCGACCAGCTTCCGCGCATGAGCGCCAGCGCGGAGAAGTCGCTGATGCGGATCGGCGAGCTGGCCGAGGCCTCGGGGGTACCGGTGCCGACGATCAAGCACTACCTGCGCGAGGGCCTGCTGCCGGAGCCGGTGAAGACGAGCCGCAACATGGCCTATTACCCGCTCGAGTTCGTCGACCGAATCAAGCTGATCAAGCAGCTCCAGGAGGAGCGCTACATGCCGCTGCGGGCGATCAAGTCGGTGATCGACAGGGACCCCGAGCGCGCCCGCGCTCTGGTCGAGCTGGAGGACCGCATCCTCGACAGCGCCCTGGCGGGGGAGCGGACGCGGACCAGCGCCGCCGAGGCGGAGAAGCGCTACGGCGTCCCCAGGGAGGTGCTCGACCGGCTCGCCGAGTTGGAGGTGCTCAGCCCCAACAGCCGCGGCTACTCGCCTTCGGACATCAGGATCATCGAGGCGATCAGCCGCTTCCGCGCCGGCGGCTACGACGAGGAGATCGGCTTCACCGTCTACGACACCCTCCGCTACAAGAGCGCCCTCGAAGAGCTGGTCAAGCAGGAGGTGGAGATGGTGATGGACCGCCTGGCCGGCGAAGTCCCGCCCGAGCGGGTGGTCGAGATGCTCGAAGCCGGCGCCCAGCCCCTCCAGGACCTGATCGCCGCCCTCCACACGAAGCTGATGGTCGCCGAGCTGGAGCGCCACCGCGCCGGTCGTTCCTGAATGAGTTTGCCTTTATCCGCGCGATGCGCGGTTTAAGACGAAGTCAGGAGCGCAGCTCCGCCAGGCCCTGCTCGCGGCTGACGATCGGTTGGTAGCCCAGCTCCCGGCGTGCCTTTGAGATGTCGATCGTGCACTCCTGCGTCAGGATCCAGGCGCGAAAGGTCGTCATCGGCGGCGCGCCCGGCAGCGGCAGCAGGCGCCAGGCGCTCTCGGCGATCCGCGCCAGCGGGGCCGCGGTCCAGGCGGGCAGGCTGCGGTCCGGCGGCTCGACCCCCTGTGTCACCAGCAATTCGGTGACGAACTCGCGGAAGACCACCGGCTCGCCGTCGGTGACGAAGTAGGCCTCGCCGGGCCGGCCCCGCTCCGCCGCCAGCAGGAGCCCCTCGACTACGTTGTCGACGTGGGTTATGGCGGTGACGTTGCGGCCGCCTCCGATCCAGGCGAACTGACCCCTCTCGACGGTCGCGACCATCTCCGGCAGCAGGGTCCTGTCGCCCTTGCCCCAGACGAAGCGCGGGCGCAGCACGACCGTCTCGAACCCCTCGCGGTTGGCCTCGCGCACGGCCCGCTCCGCCTTCGCCTTGGTCGCCGGGTAGGG
>DASUUD010000068.1:0-6403 GCA_036374255.1 Solirubrobacterales bacterium
CGGCGCAGGTACGGCAGGTCGGCGGCGTCGCCGCGGTGCCCCCGCCGCAACAGCTCGAGCCCGGGGTCACCGCGATCCAGGTCATCTCCCAGAACCCGTTTGTCTCCGACGAGAGCCAGGAGACGGTGAAGGCGATCCGCGACCTGCCGGCACCGGCGGGGGGAACCGTCCTCGTCGGCGGCGCCACCGCGGACTTCATCGACTTCCAGGGCAGCCTCGCCGAGCACCTGCCGATCGCGCTGGCGATCGTGATCGTGGGGACCCTGGTGATCCTCTTCCTGATGACCGGCTCGGTGGTGTTGCCGATCAAGTCGCTGATCATGAACTTCCTCAACCTCAGCGCCGTCTTCGGCCTGCTGGTGCTGATCTTCCAGGACGGCCGCCTCGAGGGGTTCCTCGATTACTCCAGCCCCGGGGCGATCGAGCAGACGATGCCGATCCTGCTCTTCGCCGTCGCCTTCGGCCTCTCCACCGACTACGCCGTCTTCCTGCTCTCCCGGATCAAGGAGGCGCGCGACAACGGCGCCTCCGATTCGGAGTCGGTGGCGATCGGGCTGGAGCGGACCGGGCGGATCGTCACCGCGGCGGCGCTGCTGTTCGCCGTCGCGATCGGCGCCTTCGCCACCTCCCAGATCATCTTCATCAAGCAGAACGGAGTCGGCACCGCGCTGGCCGTGCTGATCGACGCCAGCATCATCCGCGCCCTGCTCGTCCCGTCGCTGATGGAGATGCTCGGGAAGTGGAACTGGTGGGCGCCGGCGCCGCTGCGGCGCCTGCACGACCGAATCGGGATCAGCGAGTCGGCGCTGCCGGGGCCCGAGCCCTACGCGAAGGCCTGAGAGGCGCGGCGGCGCAGGTCGGCGTTGAGCATGCCGGTCACTTCGCTGGGCAGCTCGCCGGCCGAGGGGATCGAGTCGCCGATCAACCCGTCGGCGCGGAAGCCGTAGAGGGGGGCGTCGAAGCCCGCGTCGCGGATCCTGCGCACCAGCTTCACGGCGGAGGCCGTGTCGGCGCCAGGGCCGCAGAGGACGATCGCGGTCGGGTCCAGGGCGCGCAGCGCACGCTCCAGGCGCTCCTCGCCCAGCTCGTCGGAGAGCATCAGCACGCGGAACCCCGCCCTGCGCAGGGCCAGGTCGAGCGCCTGGGCGTGGACCTCCTCCAGGCCCTGCCCGCGGTTGGAGTCGAGGAGGAGCACGCCGGCCGGCCGGGAGGCGGTGGAGGCGAGGCGGCGGGCGCCGTGCAGCCAGCCCATCGCCCAGCGGGAGGCGAACTCGAGCTCGGCCTCGCGCTCGGGATCAGCCGCGAGTCGATCGAGCGCCGGCAGCAGCAACTCCTCGACCGTCCGCTCCAGGGGCCGCATCGCCAGGCTCTCCTCGACGGCGCGATCGGCGGCGCTCTCGTCGAAGCTCTCGAACGCGGCGATCAGGTTGTCGCCGCTGGCCGGCGCCGATTGGCGCTGCCGCGCCAGTTCGATCGCCGAGGAGATGCTGCCCGTCTGGGCGAGCGCGTCACGCAGGGTCTGCAGCTCGACCAGCTCGTAGTGCCGGTGGTTGCCCGGGGTCCGTCTGGGTTTCGGGTAGCCGTAGCGCCGCTCCCAGCTGCGGAGCGTGTTGGGGCTGACGCCGAGCACTTCGGCCGCGGCGTTCGTTCGGATGCCCGCCATGCACGGGATTCTGCCACCCCGAACCCAGGTTTACCCTGGTTATGGACGGATTTCGTGAATCTGTCAGCGATCTTGCACGGACCGAAGGGCGCCGACGCCGACCGGCTGCCCCACCGCCTGGGCTCGCCACATCGCCTCGTCCGCCTCGCGCAGCAGGGCCTCCGCATCGGTGCCGTGTTCGGGGCAGGCGACCACCCCGGCGGAGATCCCGATCGGGAGCCCGCCCGCCGCCTCCAGCTCGTCAAGCAGGCCGAGCAAGCGCTCAGCCATCTGCACGCCTCCCACCGTCGTCTGATTGGGGGCGAGCACGCAGAGTCCGCTCTCCTCGAGGCGGAAGGTCTCGTCCACCAGCCGCACGCTGTCGCGCAGCGCCGCGCCGACGATGGCGAGCACCGTGTCCCTGCCCCCCTCGGCGTCTCCCTCCCGGGCCCCCGGGCCCTCGACGTCGATGACGAGCAGCGCGAACGGATGGTCGTAGCGCCGGTGGGTCTCGACCAGCTGCTCGAGCCGCCGGCGCATCTGCGCCGAGCGATGCAGCCCCGGGACCTGTTCGCGCTCCCCTTCGCGGCGGGAGGCGAGGGCGCCGATCGCGGTGGCCGATACCGAGCCGAAGGCCTTCGCCAGCTCCTGCGCCGCCTGGGCGAAGGCCTCGCCGGAAGCGCCGCCGCCCATCTCCCGGTGCAGCTTGGCGAGCAGCTCAGCCTGCAGCGAGGAGACCTCCTGAGCGAGCTGGCGAACCCCGGCGTCGCCGGCCGGCCCGTCACCTCTGGGAGTCCTCGCCGCCACGGTCGAGACCTTTGCGGAAGGAGCGGACGACAGAAGTCAGAAAGACCGCAAATAGCGGCCTGACAAACGTCCAGGGACATCTGTCCAGTCAGGTCCGTTCAGTCGATGCTGCGGCGGCCCGCCAGCGCCTTGCCCAGGGTCACCTCGTCGGCGTGCTCGAGGTCGGCGCCGACCGGGAGCCCGCTGGCCAGCCGGGTGACGGTCGCCCTGCCGCGCAGCAGCTCTGCGATGTGGAGGGCGGTCGCCTCTCCGGTCGTCGTCGGGTTGGTCGCGATCACGACCTCCGACACCTCGCCACCCTCCACGTGCTGCAGGAGCTCGGCGATCTTCAGGTCCTCCGCGTCCACGCCGTCGATCGGGGAGAGCGCTCCGCCGAGCACGTGGTAAAGGCCGCGGTACTCATGGGTGCGCTCGATCGGGATTACATCGGCCGGCTCCTCGACCACGCAGATCGTCGTCCGGTCGCGGCTGCTGTCAGCGCAGATCCGGCAGAGCGGGCCCTCGGCGAGGTTGAAGCACTGCTCGCAGAGGCCGACCTTCTCCTTGACGTCCCCGATCGCGTCCGCCAGCGCCGCTGCCTCCTCGTCCGGGGCGCGGAGGATGTGGAAGGCGAGGCGCTGCGCAGTCCGCTGGCCGATACCGGGCAGCCGGGACAGCTCGGCGACGAGCCGCGAGAGCGGCGCCGGGCCCTCGACGCTCACGGTCTCACATTCCGGGCAGGCCGCCCAGCCCGCCGGTGATCCCGCCCATCTTCGAGCCGGCGAGATCCTGGGCGGCGCGCAGCCCCTCGTTGACCGCCGCCTGGATCATGTCGGCGAGCAGCTCCGCCTCCTCGGGGTCGATCGCCTCGGGGTCGATCTCTATCTCCCGCAGCGTCAGGTCCCCGCCCATCTTCACCTTGACCATGCCGCCGCCGGCGCTCGCCTCGACCACCTCGTTCTTCAGTTGCTCCTGCGCCTCCAGCATCTGCTGCTGCATCTGCTGCGCCTGCTTCATCAGCGCGTTCACGTCGAACCCTCCGGGCCCCCCTCTGGCCATCTAACCGACCTCCTCCGCGTCGAACTCGCTCTTCAGTTTCTCCACCAGGGCGTCGTGGTCGTGCTCGTCCGGCTGGTCGCCCTCGCCCTCGGCCGACTCCTCCTCGCCGTCGAGCAGCACGTAAACCGGCCGCAGCTTCTCTCCCGTAACGGCCTCGAGCGCCGCGGCAACGAGGTGCCTTCGGTCCGGATCCTCGGCCTTGCGCTTGTTGAACGTTGAGTCGGCGGGAAAGCCGATACTGACGCCGTCCTCATCAAGCGACACGGGTCGAGCAGCCTCGAAGGTTGCAGCCAACGCCGGCGCCGTCTCCCGCAGCTTGTCGAGCACCGCGGGCCAAACCCGCTTGATTGCGTCGAGGTCCATCTCTGACGCCCCTGCCGCGGGTGGCGCAGTGGAGGGGTCCTCGCCCGCAGCCTGCGAGGACGAGGTCTCCTCCACGGCGAGGGGACCCGGGTCGCGGGGCGCCTCGGAGCTGGACATCGAAGTTGATCGAGGCGGATCGGAGTCCAATGCCTTTTCGAGCCGCTCGACCCTCCGCAGCAGCCCCTCGCTGGACGGATCGAGATCCGGCCGGGCGGCTTTGAGCAGCGCGATCTCGACGGCCATCCTCGCCTCGTCCCCCTCGCGCACCGCGGTCAGCGCGGCCGCCAGCTCGTCGATAGTCCGCACCAGAGTGCCGGCGCCGATCGCGCTCGCCTGGGCCGCAAGGCGGTCCGCGTCGGTGGCCGTGACCACGAACGTGTTCGGCACCTCACCGACCGTCTGCGTCACGAGCAGATGGCGCAGGTGGGCGAGGAGGTCGCGGGCGAACTGTGCCGGGTCCCGGCCGGAGCGGGCCACCTTCTCGACCTCCAGCAGAACCCCCTTCGGGTCCTCGGCGGCGACCGCATCGACCGCGCCGAAGAGCAACTCGGCATCGGCAGCCCCGAGCAGCTCCAGCACACCATCGAGTCCGACCTTGCGGCCGCCATAGGAGACGAGCTGGTCGAGCGTGCCCAGGGCGTCCCGGAAGCTTCCCGCAGCCGAGCGGGCGAGCATCGCCACCGCAGGGTCATCGATCTCGATGCCCTCTGCGGTCGCCACCCGCTTCAGCACCTCGGAGATCTGCTCCAGCGAGGGGCGCTGGAAGTCGAAGCGCTGGCAGCGGTCGGCGATCGTCGGCATCACCCTGTGGGCCTCTGTGGTGGCGAGGACGAAGATCGTGTTGGGGGGCGGCTCCTCTAGCGTCTTCAGGAAGGCGTTCCAGGCCTCCTTGGTCAGCATGTGGGCCTCGTCGAGGATGTAGACCTTGCTGTGCCCGCCGGCCGGCGCGTAGGCAACGCGCTCGCGCAGGTCGCGGATGTCGTCGACGGAGCGGTTCGAGGCGGCGTCCATCTCGATCACGTCGACCGAGGTCCCGGCGGCGATCGTCCGGCACGACTCGCACTCGCCGCAGGGGGTGACGGTTGGCCCGCCCCTCTCGCAGTTGAGCGAGCGGGCGAGGATCTTGGCCATCGAGGTCTTGCCCGTCCCCCGCGAGCCGACGAACAGGTAGGCGTGGTGGACCTTGCCCTGCTCGACCGCGTTGCGCAGGGTGCGGACCACGTGCTGCTGGCCGACCACCTCGTCGAAGGAGCCGGGGCGGTGGCGGCGGTAGAGGGAGGTCGAGTCGCCGGAGGCGGACACTAGTGCTCCCCGTCGTAGGTTCCGCCGACGGTTGGCGCGCGAAAGCCGAGACTGGCCAGGACGCAGCGAGCGTG
Organism: Solirubrobacterales bacterium; assembly: GCA_036374255.1. Taxonomy (GTDB): domain Bacteria; phylum Actinomycetota; class Thermoleophilia; order Solirubrobacterales; family 70-9; genus VRUE01. The sequence continues at coordinate 5,227 of DASUUD010000068.1, forward strand.
GCGTACTTGCAAAGTACGCGAGCGAGCGAGGACGCCGCCAGGCGAAGACTTGCAGCCGCCAAGCGCGGTGGAACTTGCGGCGGTGAGCACTTAGCCAGTGTATCTGCGCGGCCTCTCACCCCTGCCCGCCCGCCGTGTCGCCGTTTTCCCGGTATGCGGACAGAAAGCGACACAGCCGAGGGGGCGCATGTACGGTGCGCCGGTGCATTCGGGGGTGAGAAGCCTTCTCGTGCCCGCGGCCTGGGTCGCGGGCGTGATCGCGGTGCTGCTGCTGCTCTTCCCGCTCGGCTTTCCCAACTACGACACCATCTACGCCCTGCTCTGGGGGACCGAACTGGCCGGCGGAATGAGCCCCGACCGCGGCGCCGCCCTGCCCCCCACCCCCCACCCGCTGGCCGAGCTGTTCGGGCTCGTGACCGAGCCGCTGGGGGACGGGGCGATCGAGGCGACGATGGTGATCGCCTACCTCTCGCTGGGGCTGATCGGCTACCTGGTCTACCGGCTCGGGTCGCTCTGGTTCGACCGGCCGGTCGGTGCGGTCGCGGCACTGATCGTCCTCACCCGCGCCCCCTACCTCTCCAATGGGCTGCGCGCCTACGTCGACCTTCCCTACATCGCCCTGGTCCTCGGTGCGCTGGTCCTCGAGACGAAGCGCCCGCGCGCCGGCTGGCCCGTCCTCGCCCTGCTCGCCCTGGCCGGCCTCCTCCGCCCCGAGGCCTGGCTCTTCTCGCTCGCCTACCTGGCCTACCTGTCGCTGGACATCGATGGTCCCGGCGACCGTCGACGGGATGAGGCAACGGTTGATGAGGGGCAGATGGGGATGCCCCTCGAACGGACGGATACTCAAAGTGCCGGTCTAATTAGACCGGCACTTGTCCGGGCGAGGGGCATCACCATCTGCCTCCCTAGTCCGCTGCTCATCGCATTGGCTTTGGCCGCGCCGCTCGGCTGGGCTGTGTTCGACTGGATCACGGCAGGCAGCCCCACCCACTCCTTCACCGGCACACGGGAGACGGTGGAGACTCTGGAGCGGCAGACGGGGCCGGTCGACCTCGTCCTCTACGGGCCCCGGCGCCTCGGCGAGGTGTTGCAGTGGCCGGGGATGGTGGGCGCGGCCGGCGGAATCGTCCTCGGCCTGGCCCTCCTCCGTCGCCGCTCCGAGGTCGGCGTCGCCGCC
>DASUUD010000069.1:0-10829 GCA_036374255.1 Solirubrobacterales bacterium
CGTCGAAGAACGGGTTCAGGTTGGGGAAGCCCGGCGTCGCGCCGGTCGCGAAGCTGAGCGTGTCGGTGCCCCCTCCCGAGTCGCCGATGGCATCGACCGTGGCGTCGCCGCGGACCAGGTCGTCGCCCTGCTCGCCGTCCAGCGAGTCGGCGCCGAAGCCACCGGAGAGGAGGTCGGATCCCGGCCCGCCCCTGAGGCGATCGTCACCGATTCCACCGTAGAGCCGGTCGTTGCCCTCGCCGCCGAACAGCCTGTCGTTCCCGCGCTGACCGAAGAGGGCGTCGTCACCGCCTTCGCCGTAAACGGTGGTGATGCTTCTCGGGAGGCGGATCGTGTCGTCGCAGGGGGTACCGATGATGGTTCGCCCGACGGTTTCGGGGCCTTCCTCACAGGTGGGGGCGGCAAGGGCGGGAGGGGCCGAGAGTGCCGTCCCCGCCCACAGCACGGAGAGGAGCAGGGTGAGGATGGGTGTGGTCCGGTGACTGTGCATGACCCCGGATTCCCGGTTACCTAGTGTTGCAGTGCCGCTTCGCGGGCAGACCGTTGCGCAGCCAGCTCCAGCTCGTCGTCGAGCGGCTCCAGTTCGGGACGGTCCCGGTAGCGGTGCTCGAGCGCCAGGGCGATCAGGTGGTCGGCGAGCCAGGCGTTCTTCGGCAGCAGGGGGCCGTGCAGGTAGGTACCGATCATGTTGTCCTGGCGGACGCCCTCGAGGCCGTCCTTTCCGTTGTTGCCGAACCCCTTGATCACGCGCCCGAGCGGGATCGCCTCCCCCCCGAGGTAGGTGCGCCCCCCGTGGTTCTCGAAGCCGGCGATCGTGCGGCTCGGCCCGTCCAGGTCGGCCTCGATCGCCACGTTGCCGATCAGCCGCGGCCCGGGCTCGCGCACCGTCTCCAGGTCGGCGAGGCCGATTCCGGGCAGCCGCTCCTCGCCGAGCTGGTAGCTATGGCCGAGCAGCTGGTAGCCGCCGCAGACCGCCAGCATGACGGCACCCTCGGCGACCGCCGCCGCGAGCGCCTCGCGCTTGGTCGCGACCATGTCGGCGGCGACGGCGCGCTGGTCGCGATCCTGGCCACCGCCCAGGTAGAGGAAGTCGTGGGATCTCGGATTCACCTCCTCGCCGGGACCGGCCGCCGCGTAGGAGAAGCCGATTCCCCGCCACTCGCAGCGGCGCTGTAGGAAGAGGATGTTCCCCCGGTCGGCGTAGATGTTCATCTGGTCGGGATAGAGGGCGAGGAGGCGCAGCTCCATCAGTCCTCCCTCTCCAACAGGACTACCGTGGAGCCGACGTGATCGGCGGTCGGCTCGATCTCCCGGCGGGCGGTCGGCCGCAGCCCCGCCGAGGCGGCCTCGCACTCCAGGGTCGACGCCGAAAGCGCCCGCAGCTCCACCTCGTCGAGCTCCTCGCTCAGCTCGCCCCCGGGGGATACCGTCTGCCGGAGCCGCCGCACGACGATCCGCTCCCTGTCTGCGACCGTCTGCAGCGGCAGGCTCGAGTAGACCCATCCGTCAACCTCCCGCGCGTCCGGCACGACTGTGTCCGGGGCCGGCGTGGCGGTGATGCCGACTGCGCTACCGATCACCTCCTCGGCGATCGCGAGAGCGGCCCTGCCTCCGGGCCGCAGGTGGGCGGCGATGCAGGACAGGCAAGAGATCCGCTCCGCCTCACCGTCGAGGAGCTGCATGAGCTGCATCGGCGCCAGCACCAGGGCGAACTCCCTTTCCAGGTCGAAGCCGCCTGCGTTGCCCAGAGCGGCCTCGACGGAGAGCACGCCACGCCGGGCGTTGAGTGCGGAGACGAGCTCTGCGTCGAGATCGAGCCCCAGCACACTCTTCCCGCGTCGGGCGAGGTGCAGCGCCACCCGACCCGCTCCGCAGCCGAGCTCGAGCACGGGATCCCCCTGCTCGTCGGCCAGCTCCTCCCAGAGCGGAAGGTCAGCCTCATAGGCGCCGCACTCGACCTCGTGCCAGACAATCCTCATCGCCAGAACTCCGGGGCCAGCCCTCGCGAGGAGAGCAGCTTGTGCAATTCAAGCAGCGCCGTGTAGGTGGGAAGCGCGTAGAGCTGCTCGGGCGCCGCCTCGACCGCCGCGTCCAGCGACCGCGAGATCTCGGGCTCGACCCCGATCGCCTCCTCGGGCCAGCCGGCGTACTTGAGCCGCAGCGCCATCTCCGGCGCCCGCGTGCCGGCGCAGGTGACGCGGCGCACGGCTCCGGCCAGCAGCTCGAAGTCGGCATCCCAGATCCAGGAGACGTCGCGCCCGTCGGCGATCCGGTCGTTGAGCGCGATCCAGAGATCGAGACCGCCGTCCGGCTCCAGCCTCAGGGTGCGCAGGACCTCATTCGCCCCCGCCGGGTTCTTGATCAGCAGGATCGAGGCCGTCCTGCCGTCGATCTCGATCCGCTCGACGCGGCCGAAGGCGGAGCGCGCTTCCCTGAGCGCGGTCGCGATCCTCTCCGGCGCAAGCCCCAGCTCCAGACCCGCGGCCACCGCCGCGAGCGCGTTGTAGACGTTGTAGAGACCGGGGAGCGGCAGCTCGAGCCGCAGGTCCCCGTCAGGTGTGCGAACGTCGGCCTCCGAGCCCCGCATTCCGCGAAGCTCTATGCGCGTTGCCGCCACATCGGGCCGTGGCCGCTGGGCCCCGCACTTCGGACAGGAGTAATGGCCCAGGTGGCCGACGAAGGCGCGCTCGTAGGCGTACGGGGCGCCGCAACGGCGGCAGTGCTTCGCGTCGAAGGCGTGCTGTAGCTCGGGGAGGGCCTGGGAGGGGTCCTCGATCCCGAAGTAGATCACCCCCTCGCGCCGACCGTCCTCGGCGTCTCTCCCGAGGTCGGCGACCAGGGGATCGTCGGCGTTGAGCACGAAACGCGTCCGTCCGGCCCTCTCGCCGACCGTTTTCGCCCATTCGCCGGCGAGCATCTCGATCTCGCCGTAGCGGTCGAGCTGATCGCGGAAGAGGTTGCCGAGCACGACCAGGGAGGGTTCGAGTTCGCCGACCACGCGGGGCAGCCACGCCTCATCCACCTCGAACAGGCCCTCACGCCCGCTCTGCTCGAGCAGAGCGGTGGCGATGCCCCAGGTCATGTTCGATCCCGCCCGGTTGTGAACCGCGGGACGTCCCTCGGCCTCCAGCATCGCGGCGATCATTCCGGCGGTCGTGGTCTTGCCGTTGGTCGCGCTGATCAGTGTCACGCCCCGATCGAGGCCGGCCCCGAGCCGGGGGATCGCATCGGGGGCGAGGCGCAGCAGCACTCGTCCCGGCAGTGTCGTCCCTCCGCCGCGGCCGCTGGCGCGGCTCGCGGCGCCGATTCCCCGCGCGAGCGCACGCTTCGCGGCGAACCACGCTCCGTTCGGCGGCTCGCTCACTCCCCGGCCCGGGGCGGAACGATCACGCTCAGTGCGCGGGGCAGCAGCCGCAGCGACGCGGGCAGGTCGGTCAGGTGCTCGCCGTCGGCGTAGACGGCGAACGGGCGGCTGGCGCTCAGCTCGACACGTGGCGCACGGAATATTCGGAGCTCGTCCTCCTCGACGTGGGTGCCCTTGAACACCTTCGGCAGGTTACTCAGGAAGTGCAGCTTGCCGGTCTCGCCGACCATGACAACGTCGAATTCGCCGTCGCTCAGGTGGGCGTCCGGCGCGAGCAGCATCCCGCCGCCGTATGCGGGGCTGTTGGCCGCGGCGACCGAGTAGCCGGTGAAGCGGATCTGTTCGTCGCCGACCTTGACGCTGAAACGCGCCGGCTTCCATCTGAGCAGGGTGACGATGCCGGCGAAGGCATAGACGAGGTTTCCGCGCAGCCAGCGGGTGTCATTGGCAAGCCGGTTGGCCTCGGCGTCGAAGCCCGTGCTGGCGATGCCGAGGAAGCGCCGTCCGTTCGCCTCGCCCACGTCGATGCGACGGGTGTTGCCGGCTGCGATCACGGCCGCGGCCTCCTCGGGCTCCTCGGGGATCCCGAGCACACGAGCGAGATCATTTCCGCGGCCACCGGGGATGATGCCCAGCGGAGTATCGGCGCCGGCCATCTCTCCGCCGATCGCCCCGATCATCCCGTCGCCGCTGATCGCCACCGGAACCTCTCCCGCCTCGATCGCCGCCAGTGCGGCTTCGACCCCGTCGGAGAGGTGGCTCGTGCGTTGAACGCGAAAGGGAAGGTGAAACTCGTCGAGGGCCGCCTCGACCCGCGGCAGCAGCTTCATTGTCCGACCGCCGGCCGCGGAGGGGTTGACCAGCAGCGCCAGCGGCATGCCCTCGATGCCCATTGAAGACGGCAGCCTAATCGCGAAGGGGCTGGTCAGGGTTGGTCGAGCCGTCCCACGTAGAAGGTCCCGGAGCCGGCCGCGCCGATCTCGACCGGATCGATCCCGTGCTGCAGGAACTTCCAGCGCAGCAGGCCGGGTCGGGTGTAGAAGGGCGTGGCAGCGCCCCAGCTCGAGGCGACGATCACCTGGCCTCCGGGCCGCAGGACGCGGGCCAGCTCGGCGAAGAACGGGGGCATGTTGAGCTGGGCGACCAGGTCGAAGGAATCGTCGGGATAGGGGAGGGAGGCCGCGTCGCCGACCTTGAAGGCGATACGCCCCTCGGGATCGAGGCCGACCTTGGCGGTTGCTGCTTCGACCATCGCCTGGGAGAGGTCCACTCCGCGAACCCTGGCCTGCGGAAACTCGCGGGCCAAGAAGAGCGTTCCCTCGCCGGTTCCGCAGCCGACGTCGAGAACCCGCTCGGGAGCGGGGGAGACATGGAGGGTCGCCGCCGCGAGCGGCGACAGGTGCTCGACGCTCCCCGCCCCTGTCCGCTCGGCCCAGCCGCGCGCGCGGGCGGAGAAGTAGCGCTGGGTCGGCCCTCTCAGCAGCGGCCACAGCCACGGCGCCCGGATGATCAGGTTGTTCAGGGCCCGGCCCATCACGCGGACTCGTCGCGACGTGCTCGTGCGGGACTGGGCCACGCTCCGATCATCTCAAGTGGCCCTCGGGGGCGATCGACTAGGCTTCCCGGCCGATGAAGGGGGGCTCGTGACGGAGCGGAGGCTCGATCAGCGGCTAGTCATCCTGGCCGTCTTCGCGCTGGTCGCCGTGGGGATCGTCGCCGCGATCCTGATCAGCCGCAGCGGCGGGGATGGCTCGAGCGCCTCGCGCGCCTCCGGATGCCGCGAGGGCCCGGAGCCTGAGGCGAAGGACGTCGCCTTCAGGAGGCCGAAACAGGTTGACGGGCGGAACGAGGCCCTGACCGCCGTCGTCGAGACCAGCTGCGGCACCTTCGAGATCGCGCTCGATGCCAAACGCGCCCCGAGGACCGTGAATTCGTTCGTATTTCTCTCCGAGGAGGGCTTCTATGACGGGCTCGGCTTCCACCGCATCGCGCCGGGCTTCGTGATCCAGGGCGGGGACCCGCTCGGCAGCGGCACCGGCGGTCCGGGCTACAGCGTCGACGAGAAACCCCCCTCGAACCTCGCCTACACCAAAGGCGTGGTCGCGATGGCGAAAAGCCCCACAGAGCCGCCCGGCCGCTCGGGGAGCCAGTTCTTCGTGGTGCTCGGAACCGATGCCGGACTGCCCCCCGAATACGCCCTGGTCGGCGAGGTCAGCGAGGGGTTCGACGTGGTCGAGCGGATCGGAGAGCTGGGCACCCCGGCCGAGGAGCCGGAACAGACCGTGGTGATCGACAGGATCACGATCGAGCGGCGCTGAGCGTCTAGGCTGCCGACATGGCGAAGGTCGACGTGGGCGATCCTGCCCCGGACTTCGAGTTGCCGGGGACCGGGGGCACGACGTACCGCCTCTCCGATTACCGCGGCGAGAACGTGATTCTCGCCTTCTATCCCGGTGACGAGACGCGGGTTTGCACCGCTCAGTTCTGCTCCTATCGCGACAACGCCGACCGGCTCGACCGGCTCGACGCCGTGGTCCTCGGCATCTCGTCGCAGTCGGTCGACTCGCACGAGCGCTGGGCGCGGGAGAAGAGCCTCAATGTGCCGCTGCTTGCCGACGAGGACCTCGCCGTAGCCGACAGCTACGGAGTGGTCGGCTGGGCGGGACCGCTGGGGAAGCTGTTCGGGATCGAGAACACGCGCGGGGGTCGTTACGTGATGCGGGCCGTGTTCCTGGTCGACCGAGATGGGGTCGTCCGCCACCGGCACCTCTCCAGGTCAGGCGGACGCTTCCAGACCGTCGGCGATCTCGAGCGGGCCGTCGCCGCGCTCGCCTGATGGCCTCTGCCCCGGACCCATTCACGGCTGGGGAACGGCCGGCGATCCGAGGGGAGATCGCCGGAGAGGGGGCGCCGATAGTCCTCTGCCACGGGCTTACCGCCACCCGTCGCTACGTCGTCCACGGTTCGCGGGCCCTGGAGCGGGCCGGCCACGCGGTCGTCTCCTACGACGCTCGCGGCCACGGCGAGTCGGATCCGGCGCCGCCGGGTGAGAGTTATGGATACCCGGAGCTGGTCGCCGACCTGGAGGCGGTCGTGGAGGCCGCGGTGGGGGAGGAGCGCTTCCTCGTCGTGGGCCACTCGATGGGTGCCCACACGGCGATCGCCTACGCGTTGCGCAGCCCGGAGCGGCTCAGGGGCCTGGTCCTGGTCGGTCCGGTCTACGTGGGGGAGGTCGGCGAAACCGCGCTCGAGCACTGGGATGAGCTTGCCGCGGCGCTCGAGCAGGGCGGCGTGGAGGGGTTCCTCTCCCATATCGACGCCAGGGGAATCGATCCCGCCTGGCGAGAGCCGGTGCTCCGTTTCACCCGCGAACGGCTGCTTCTGCACCGCCATCCCGAGGCCGTGGCCGAGGCGATCCGCCAGGTCACGCGCTCGCGGCCTTTCGGGAGCATGGATGAGCTCGATTCACTTCAGGTCCCGGCGCTCGTCGTCGCAAGCCACGATCAAGCGGACCCGGGCCACCCGCGCGAAGCGGCGGAAGCCTACGCCGATCATCTTCCTCAGGGCCGGCTGATCAGCGAGGAGGAGGGGGAATCGCCGCTCGCCTGGCAGGGCGGAAGGCTGTCGCGTGAGATCGTCGCGTTCTGCGCGGCGCCCGCGGGCGAGCGAGGCGCTCGATAGCCTTCGATCGATGGTCGAGATCGGACATTCAATCCACTACGCGGCCGTCCAGCCGGGCACCCCTGTCTACGGCGCCGACGGAGTGGAGGTGGGTCACGTCGAGGCGGTGCTCGACAACTACAGCGAGCACATCTTCGACGGGATCGTGTTCGTTGACGTGGACGGGAAGCTGCGCTTCGTCGACGCGCCCGAGGTCGAGCGGACCGCGGAGCGGGGCGTGGTCCTGCGCGTCGCCGCCGAGGAGGCACAGCGCCTCGGCCCGCCCGAGGAGGGGCATCCCAAGTTCAGGCCCGACCGGCGAGCAGGCCGGCTCAGCCGGTTCCTCGGCCGGGGCGGCTGGAAGCGGCACTGACCGGGCCGCCGCTTTAGCCGGCCGATAGATGCAATCCGTACTCTCCCGCCGATGACCGCTCCAGCCGAGGGAACGCTGAGGAAGATCGCCACGTTTGCGGCGGCTTTCGGCATCGCCGTCGCCACCTACATCGCGATCTCCGAGGCAGGCGGCGGCTCGCCGGCCTGCATCGCGGGCGGCGGAGGAGGATGCCAGACGGTCGCCGAGAGCGCCTACTCGGAGCTGGCGGGGATCAATGTCGCGGTGATCGGGATCTTCGGTTACGTGCTGCTGCTCGCGGCGGCGATCCTGCGCGGCGACGCGGCGCGCATAACGGGGTTCGGGCTGGCCCTGGTCGGCTTCGGTTTCAGCATCTACCTCACCTATCTGGAGCTGTTCGTGATCGACGCTATCTGCCAGTGGTGTGTCGTCAGCGCGGTCGTGATGACGGCGCTGTTCGCGACCAACGCGTTGCGCATGGTCCGATACGTTGGTACTCCACCATGAGCGGTAAGAAGGAGCGAGAGAAGCGCCGTGAAGAACGCCTCCAGCGGGAATCCGAGGCGGAATCCGGCGAGCGGAGGCAGCGGCTGCTGAAGCTGGCCGCCGGCGCGGCGTTTGTGGCGATCGCCGTCGTCGCTGTGCTGATCGTCATCAGCCAGAGCGAGACCGACGGCGGCGACGGCAATCTGGAGGGCGTCGCTCAGGTGGAAGACGAACTGAGTGGGATCACCCAGCGGGGCCTCGTGCTGGGCGACCCCGGGGCGAGGGTGACGCTGGTCGAGTTCGGCGACCTTCAGTGCCCGGTCTGCAAGGCGGCGGCCGAAGAGACCCTGCCGGACGTGATCGATTCGAAGGTGCGAAGCGGCGAGGCGAAGCTCGATTTCCGCAACTTCGCCATCCTCGGGCCCGAATCGGAGGTGGCGGCCGCAGCGGCGGTCGCCGCGGGGGAACAGGGCCGCGGCTGGAGCTTCGTCGAGATCTTCTACCGGAATCAGGGGTTCGAGGGCTCGGGCTACGTGACCGACTCCTTCCTGACCTCGATCGCCCGAGCCGCGGAGGTACCCGACATCGCCAAATGGAACCGGGACCGCCGCAGCGCGAAGGCGAAACGCGCCGTCTCGCAAGAGACCACCGAAGCCGAAAACCTCGGGCTGGGTGGAACGCCCTCCTACGCGGTGCAAGGTCCGAGCACGGCCGGCCTGGAACCGACTCCCGCCGTGGACGCCGGTGACCTCGAAGCCGCGATCGAGGCAGCCGGCTGAGGGAGGGGACACGGGCTCTCCTCCGCGAGGATTGCCAGTTGCGCAGTCGAGTTCACATAACCACCATTATCGTGCGTTGAATCAGGCGCAGACCGCCTGGCCCGCGCATAGACTCCTCACGCGTGAGCCCCGTAGCGAAAGGCTTTCTCCTCGCCGTCATCTCGGTCCTGGCGGCCTCGATCGGCGTCGGCCTCGCCCTCAGCACCGCTCCTCCGGCCGATCCGAGCCTCCTTCAGGGAATCGCCCTCGTCGGCGCCAGCCTCATCCTCGCGTACGTCGTCGAGGCCCTCTGGCTCACATCCCGCGTCAGCCCTGACGACCCCAACTCCCGCGAATGGCTCGGCTTCCTGGTCGGCTCCGGGACAACCGGCTTCCTCGGCGTCGTCTTCGCTCTTCTCCTCGCCCAGCACCGCTCCTTCGGTTATGACAACTTCCTCGACGACCTCGGCCTCGCCTGGTCCGCCGTCTCGCTGCTGATCCTCGGCGGCACGCTGGTCCTGCAGCCACTCCTGGCGACCCGCTACCGAAGTGCCGGTCCGCCCGACGAGGTCAAGGGCCCAGCGGCGGGCGGATCATGATCGAAGCGCCTGGAGATTGATGCGGTTCTCGACGATACTCCAGCGCAGAGACCCCATGCCGCGCATCAAGCAAACGAGCCCTGCGCTCGTCGTCTCGATCATCGCGCTCACCGCGGCCGTCGTGGTGCCGGCGTTCGCAAAGGTGGCCACGTCCGCCCTCAGCAAGAAGGAGAAGCGGGTGGTCAGGAAGATCGGCCGGGCCCAGGCGAACAGGCAGATCACCAGGAGGGCGCCGAAACTGTCCGTTGCGCGCGCGAACTCCGCGAACAGCGCAAACACTGCGAATTCAGCTGAGACCGCGGGCAACGCGGAGTTGCTGGATGGAATGAACGCAACGGCCTTCGCCCCGGCCGGTGAGATCCACACGCCGGGCCGCTTCGTCGTCAACGATCCAACACCAGGGGATGTATCCGCCTACAGCGAGGAACTGCTTGCCGTCCCACCGTTCAGCTTCCGCGGGCGCTGCTACGAGGACTACAACGGTGGCGCCACTGACATGGGTGGCCTGGCGATCGAGGCCCCCAGCAATTCTTCCTTCGCCGGCTTTCGCTCGAAATCCTTTGTCGATTTCCCGGATTCCGGAGAACTGGGTGTTGCGGAGGTCGAATCAACCGGCAACGAGGTCAGGGCCAGCCACATCATCGTCGTGGCCCCGAGCGGCGAGGTGATCAGCGTGACCGCCTCCGTCGAGGTCGGAGATCCGGCTGGGGACTGCGTTTTCGGCGTCACGGTGATCGGCCCGTAGCCGGCCAGGTTTACCTGCGGAGTGCAAACGGGATGGCTGAAGTACGGTCAGGGCGCGGCGGCGCGGCCCCGCACGAGGGGGCGCACGATCGGCGGGGCCTTCGGTATCTGACCCGGTGTGACCCCTTTCAACTCGAGTGGTGAGGCCTCGATCTGCGCCACGGTGTCGCGGTTGCAGTGGCAGCCGTCCGCGAAGAAGCGCCAGGGCCGTTCCAGCCGGTCCTGCCAGCGCGCCACCTTGGGATCGTCCGAGCGGACGTGCTCGACGAACAGCAGCTTGCCGCCAGGGCGCAGGACCCTTGCCGCCTCGGCGAGCGCCGCGGCGGGGTCAGGGACCGTGCAGAGGACCAGGGTGAAGACCGCGGTGTCGAAGCTCGAGTCCTCGAAGGGCAGCTGTTCGGCGGGCGCTTCGATCAGCTCAGCCGAGGGGTCGGATTCCGGGAGCTTGCGGCGCAGCTTGGTCGCCATGTGGGGGCTCGGCTCGGCGAAGACGACCTCGGTCACCGCGTCCGGGAAGAGCCCGATGTTCGCCCCGGTTCCGGCACCCAGGTCGATCGTGCGCCCGCTGGCCTCGGCCAGCACCTCGCGCCGCATCTCGCGCAGCCCGGCCTCCTCCGTGGACTTCAGGCCCCGGTCGTAGAGGGCCGCGAATAGCCTTCCCCAGGTGGCGTCGTAGAGCCGGCCCACGCTCAGGCGGCTTTTTGCTTCTCCGCGGGAGCTTTCTTCTTCTTGCCCTGTGAGCTGTCGGACTCGGCGGCCTCGCGCTTGCTCTTCGCGGCGCGTTCCTCGTAGGCGCGGCGGTCCGTCACGTCGGACATCACCCTGTCGACCTGCATGAAGCGGGCGACGGCCTCGCGGGCGCGGCG
>DASUUD010000070.1:0-2932 GCA_036374255.1 Solirubrobacterales bacterium
TGCGGGCGTCCTCGACGGCCCGCTCGAACTGGACGGCGTCCACGCGCCCGGGATCGAGGTCGAGCCGGTAGCCGCCCCCGTCTCGCACGATCACGTCGCCGATCGCGGCCCGGAGGTTCGAGACGTAGGTCTGGAGCGTCGAGCGGGCACCCGGGGTCGACTCGCCGCCCCAGAGCCCGTCGATCAGCGCGTCGATCGAGACGACCTCCCCGGCCCGCGCCGCGAGCAGCGAGAAGGCCGTCCGCTGTTTCGGCCCCCCGAGCGGGAGGTCGACCCCACGCTCCAGGACCCCGACGGGTCCCAGGACCCGTACGTGCACATCGTCACGATACGACGTTTGGTCGCCGGATACCAGCGAGGTGAGGCTCTCGTGCTCGAGCTCGGCCATCGTCCTGGGGCGAGGGGGGAACCGTGACCGCAGTTCCCCCCGCTCCTCGTCGACGTCTCCCCGGCTACCCGCCGACCGGGTGCAGGACGTACGTCTCGGTCACCACCCTGAACTCGTCCTGCTCGTTGATCTGCGCCCGCCAGGTCCAGGAGTAGTGCCAGGCCCCGCCGTCGGTGTCGTAGACGACGCCGTGGCCCCTGTCGCCGAACGAGTTCGTCCGGTTGTTCTGGCAGGGACAGAGCTCGTTGTCGTTGAGGACGACGTCGACTGTGCCGACGAAGGCAGGCTCGTCCTCGATGTTCGGATCGCAGGGCCCCTGGGTCTCCCCGGTGATCCGGTGCAGGTAGATCGGCTGGTCCGGCGCCTGGACGCGAATCAGCTCCGCGCTGGAGGGACTGGCGATCAGGAGGAAGTTCCAGTCCGCCTGCGGCCCGCCCGTCCCGGTGCAGACCTCTTCCTTCGTGATGTTCACGTAGACGGCGAGGCCGTGCTCGAAGTCCGGGAACAACAAGAACTCCTGCGCCACGAACCGCTCCACGACACCGGAGCTGGCCGGGGGATCGGCCGCGGCCGGCCCGGCCGAAGCCACGAGTGCAGCGAGTGCGGTAGCGATCGTGACGGTCAGCCGAGTCCGGTGCCGCGCCATACGTGCGGCGATGCTGGTCATCGCATGCTCCCTTCCGAAGCGGCGCCCCGTGCCGAGCCTCCGTCCGAGGCGCCAGAACCAGTTGGCTGCTGGAGGTCGGTCATGGCGAGCACGCTAGGAGAGGGCGATCCAAAAACGCGCCAAGTCCAGCAAGCGCCGTCGGTGGGCGCGACTCAGCAGCGGGAGAGATGTCGGAGAGCCGCTCCAGCGGCGGCGCGAGCACGGGGCGACGGGACTCGAGCTCGCGACCGCCGGCGTGACAGCCGGTCATGGTCGTACCGGGACTCGCCGCGATCAGCCGGGATTCACGTCAGGCGAGAGCTTCCGGCGGCCTCTGGGGCGAAGAGTCGCCCGGACAGAGCGCGCCGGTGCCTCGCGGATGGCTCCGGCTGCGCCGAGGACCTCAGGCTGCTGCGATCGTGTCGGCGACGATCCTGGCGTCGTCGCCCACGCCGAGAAAGAGCGACGACTTCCGGTTGCGGAGGAAGTGGACGCCGACGAAGTAGAGGCCCGGTGCAGCGGTGCTCGCGCCTTGGTCGTGGACGGGAAACCCGAGCTGGTCGAAGGCGCCTGGGATGTCGACCCAGGACCGGTAGTCCGGGCGAAAGCCTCCGGCGAAGATCACGGCGCCGAAGCCGCGCAGGTCGACCTCCTCGGGAGCATCCACCACGAGCGGCGCAGGGTCCGGCAGCTCGGGCTCCGGCATCCCCTGCTCGGCCGCAAACTTCGTGAACAGGCTCTTCAGCTGCCCGAAGCGCTGATCACCCCACTCGATCGATTGGCCGAGGTCGGCTAGGAAGCGGGCTCGGCGGCCCTCCGTCCCGGCGAAGTGGCCGAGCAGGTTCACGCCGCTCTCGTGCAGTGTCCGCAAGTGCAGGTCGTGGCCGCCGTCACGGCCGCTGGTGAGGACGTTGGCGAACAAGCGGGCGGAGTGAGGAACCGAGTCGACCGGTGCCGAGAGAAAGCCGGACTCCTCCAGCCACCAGACCAGATCGTGGTCGCCGATCCGGCGCGGCGCCCACGGGGCTCGGCCGCAGGCGAGGAAGACCTCTCGGCCGGACTCGTGGAGCTCCTCGGCGATCTGACAACCGGACTGGCCGCTGCCAACGATCAGGACCGGGCCTTCGGGAAGGACTGACGGGTCTGCGTAGTCCTCGACATCGATCTGGAGCAGGTCCGCGGGAAGCGAGCCGGCGACATCGGGGCGGTGAGGCTTCTGGTAGGCGCCGGCGCTGAGTACGACCCTTGTCGCCTCGATGTCGCCGGCGGACGTGCGCAAGCGGAAGTCTCCCCCCTCGATCGGGTCGAGCGCCATGACCTCGACGCCTTCTCGGACAGGCGCGTCGTTGCGGAGCGCATAGCGCTCGAGGAAGCCGACGATCTCGTCGCGCCGATCGAACGCGTCTGGATCCTCGCCGTCGTAAGGCTGATCGGGAAGGCGCATGCTCCAGTTCGGCGTCACGAGGCAGAAGCTCTCCCATCGCCCCCGCCAGGTCTGCCCCACCCGCCCCTTCTCGAGCACAACATGCGAGACGCCGTGCTTGGCGAGTTCATGACTCGTCGCTAGCCCGGCTTGACCGGCGCCCACGATCACGACATCGAAGGGATCACTCAACGTGCCGAAGCGTATCTTCGGCTCGGGCGTGTGAGCGCGACGGCACGTCGACCTCCCGCGGGGCTGAAAGGAGGTTCGGGCCTCGAGCGCGCGGCGCGGCCGCGCCAGCGGTGCGTTCGCGCCTGCCCGCGGCGATACGGCGAGGAGCTCGAGGCGGTCAGCCTCGAGCGATGCGACGGAGAAAGCGCGCCGAGGGCCGCAAGGTGCTGCACGACTGCAGCTCGCCTCGCGCGAGAGCTACGGCGACTGGCTCGCGGCTTCGCCTGCGACGTCACCGCCGGCG
>DASUUD010000071.1:0-4888 GCA_036374255.1 Solirubrobacterales bacterium
TCTCCCCCATGCCCGCTCGGAGAATCGGCCTCACGGCCCAGGAGTTGACGCAGCTGGGCGGCCACCTTGAGCGGCTGTATTGCCTGGCGACTGAGGCCTAACTCCTCGAGCTGCTGCCGCGAGACCACCCCGTGCTGGCGGGTCGCAAGGGCAGCGATGCGCTGCTCTCGCTCGGAATGGTGCTGCCGCCCGTCGTTCGCCGGAGGTTCTGAACGTTGAGCACCCACTGGGTGCTCAAGTGGCCGAACGTCCTCGCTTCGCCCCCTCCGGACCGGGAAAACACCGAGCCCGCGGCGCTAGAGCTGCGCGATCTCGGCGGCGATGTCCGCCGCGGCCTGCTTGGCGTCGGCGAAGAGCATCGAGGTGTTCGGTTCGTAGAAGAGGTCGTTGTCGATGCCGGCGAAGCCGGGGCTGAGCGAGCGCTTGATCACGATCACCTGCTGGGCCTCGCTGACTTCGATGATCGGCATCCCGGCGATGGGGCTGTTCGGGTCGTTCTTCGCCGCGGGGTTGGTGACGTCGTTGGCGCCGACCACGACGGCGACGTCGGTGCGGGGCAGCTCCGGGTTGATCTCGTCCATCTCCTTCAGCTGCTCGTAGGGAACGTCCGCCTCGGCGAGCAACACATTCATGTGGCCCGGCATCCGGCCCGCGACCGGGTGGATCGCGTAGCTGACCGTGACCCCGCGTTTCTCCAGCTCGTCGGCGACCTCTTTGATCGCGTGCTGTGCCTGCGCCACGGCGAGCCCGTAGCCCGGCACGATCACCACCGAGTCGGCGTAGGCGAGCTTGATCGCCGCGTCCTGGGCGCCGATCGAGGTGTGCGGCCTCTCCCCCGACACCGCCGCCGCGGCCGGAGCCCCGCCGAAGCCAGCGAAGAGGATGTGCCCGACCGAGCGGTTCATCGCCGTCGCCATCTCCAGGGTGAGGATCGTTCCCGAGGAGCCGACCAGAGTTCCGGCCACGATCAGCGCCACGTTGTCGAGCGCGAACCCCGCCGCCGCGGCGGCGAGGCCGGTGAAGGCGTTGAGCAGCGAGATCACAACCGGCATGTCGGCGCCGCCGATCGGCAGCACCACCAGGTTGCCGAGCAGCGCCGCGGCCACCAGGATCCCGATGAAGATCCCCTGCGAGGGGTCGTCGTTGTTGACGGAAAGGACGACGCAGGCGGTGACGACCCCAATCAGCAGAAGCGCGTTGATCACCTGCTGGCCGGGCGCTGCGAGCGGCCGGGTCGGGATCAGGTCCTGGAGCTTGCCGAAGGCGATGTTGGAGCCCCAGAACGACACCGAGCCGACCACTGCCGAGAAGATGACCGGGATCAGCGTGTCGAGCGGGATCTCGTGACCGAGCGAGATCCCGTGGCGGATCTCCGACCAGGCGATCAGCGCCACGGCGCCGCCGCCGACCCCGTTGTAGAGGGCGACCATCTGGGGCATCTCGGTCATCTGCACGCGGATCGAGGCGACGACCCCGACCGCCGTCCCGATCGCCAGGCCGGCCACGATCAGGCCCCAGTTGCCGATCCCGTCGAGCAGCAGCGTGGTCACCACGGCGATCGCCATGCCGAACGCGGCGATCAGGTTGCCCTGTTTCGCCGTGGTCGGGTGGGTGCCGCGGCGGACGCCGAAGATGAACATCGAGAAGGCGACGATGTAGAGCGCGGTGGCGGCGTCGCCCCCCGGCTCCAGAACTGCCGTGATCACGAGCCGCCCTCCCCGTCAGCGCCGGCCTTCGGCTTGGGCTTGCGCGAGAACATGCCGAGCATCCGGTCGGTGACCATGAAGCCGCCGACGATGTTGATCGTCCCGAAGACGATCGCGATCGTTCCGATGACGTACTCGAGCGGGTCGTCGGCGTAGCCGATCACGATCAGCCCGCCCAGCATGACGATGCCGTGGATGGCGTTGGTCTGCGACATCAGCGGCGTGTGCAGGGTGGTCGGCACCTTCGAGATCACCTCGAAGCCGACGAACGCGGCCAGCACGAAGATGGTCAGCTCGGTGATCAGGTCCATCTAGCTCGCTGCCCTCTCATTTCGTATCTCGCCGCCGTGGGTGATGCAGGCGGCGGCGATGATGTCGTCCTCGAAGTCGAGATTGAGCTCGCCGTCCTCGCCGACCAGCAGCCCGAGCAGGTTCTCGAGGTTCTTCGCGTACAGCTGCGAGGCGGGGATCGGCATCTCGCTGGGCAGGTTCCGCGGGCCGATCACCTTGACGCCGTTCTCGACCACCGTCCGGCCGGCCTCGGTCAGCTCGCAGTTGCCGCCGGTCTCCGCGGCGAGGTCGATGATCACCGAACCGGGCTGCATGCTGCGCACGGCCTCCGCGGTGATCAGCAGCGGCGCCGGTCGTCCCGGGATCGCGGCAGTCGTGATGACCAGGTCCTGTTTGGCGGCGTTATCGCCGATCGCGTCGCGGACCCTCGCGTTCTCCTCGTCGGTGAGCGGGCGCGCGTAGCCGCCCTCGCCTTCGGCGTCGGGGATGAAGTCCAGTTCCAGGGGCCGTCCGCCGAGCGAGGCGATCTGCTCCCAGGCGGCCCGCCGGATGTCGAAGCCGGTGACGATCGCGCCGAGCCGCTTCGCGGTGGCGACCGCCTGCAGGCCGGCGACACCGGCGCCGAGGACGAGGACCTTGGCCGGGGGCACCGTGCCTGCGGCGGTGGTCATCATCCCGAAGAAGCGGCCGGACTCCCGGGCACCGATCAGCGTCGCCGCGTAGCCGGCGGCCGCCGCCTGCGAGGAGAGGGCGTCCATCGCCTGGGCGCGTGTCGTCCGCGGGATCGCCTCCATGGCGAAGCTGGTGACGCCGGCCCGCGCCAGCGCGCGGTTCGTTTCGGCGGCAGTCCAGGGGGCGAGGTGGCCGATCAGGACCCGGCCCGAGCCGAGGCGCCCGATCTCCTCCTCAGTGGGAGGGGCGACCCGCAGGACGATGTCCGCCGACCAGGCGGGGCCCGCGTCGGTCAGCTCGCCGCCCGCCTCCTGGTACCGGGAGTCGGGATGCCCGGCCGCCTCGCCGGCTCCCCTCTCGACCAGCACCTCGACCTTCTCGTTCGCCTTCAGGGATCTGACGGTGTCGGGGACGAGCGCCACGCGGCGCTCCCCCTCGGCGGTCTCTTTCGGCACTCCGATCTTCATTCAAAAAGCTCTCGCCTGGCTCGGCATTTCGATACTCGGCTCGCTTCGGCTCATGGCGGGCGCGGAAGACTATGCAATCCGCTCAGACTGCCGCCTGGAGACCGGAGATCGCCGCCAGCCGCTCCAGGGTGTGCAGTTGCTGGGCCCGCTCGACGTGGACCGGGGAGACGATCAGACGGTCGATCCCGGCGCCGCTCAGCCGCTCGACCCGCTCCGCGACCTCCTCCTCCGTCCCGACCAGCGAGGTCGCCTCGACAATCTCGTCCGGCATCGCCTCGAAGGCTCCGGCGCGGTCGCCGTCCTGGAAGCGGCGCTGCACCTCGTCCGCCACCTCGCCGAAGCCGAAACGATGGGCGAGGTCGACGTAGAAGTTCGTCTTGCGGCTGCCCATGCCGCCGAAGTAGAGGACGAGACCCGCCTTGACGACGTTCTTGGCCGCATCGAGATCCCCGTCGATCGCGACCTGCAGCGAGGGCGAGACCTCCAGGTCCTCGCGGCCCCGACCGCCCTTGGCGAAACCGGCCTCCAGGTGCTCGCCCCAGGTCTCCTCGAAGGCGTCGACGCTGAAGAAAATCGGAATCCATCCGTCGGCGATCTCAGCGGCCATTTCGACCGATTTGCGCCCGATCGCGCCGAGGAAGACGGGGATGCGGTTCCGCTCCGGATGGAAGTTGAGCTTCAGCGCCTTGCCCTCCCCCCCGGGCAGGGGCAGCCTGTAGTGCTCGCCCTCGTGATCGAGGGGGCCCTCGCGGGCGATGATCTTCCGCACCACCTCGACGTACTCGCGGGTGCGGCCCCAGGGCTTCGCATAGGGAACGCCGTACCAGCCTTCGGAGACCTGGGGCCCGGAGGGCCCGAAGCCGAAGATGAAGCGGCCACCGGAGAGCTTGTCGATCGTCGCGCCGGCCATCGCCGCGGCCGCCGGCGGACGGGCGGGAACCTGCATGATCGCGGCGCCGAGGTTGATCGTCTTAGTCTGCGGGGCGAGCCAGGCCAGCACGCTGACCACGTCCGAGCCGTAGGACTCGGCCGCCCAGACGGACTCGAAGCCCGCCCGGTCCGCGGCCTGGGCCACCTCGACCGCCTCCTCGCCGGCCGGCCCGATGCCCCAGTAGCCGAGGTTGAGTCCGAGCTTGAGCGACATCCGGCTCGCACCCTATTGAATACCGCCAGTGGCCGTGACCGACACCGCGACCGAGCAAGGCCTCTCCAGTGCCGAGGCGGCGAAGCGCCTGCGCAAGCTGGGGCCGCCGCCGGAGACGTCCTCGCGCTCGACCTCGAGCATCGTGGCGGGCAACGTCTTCACGCTGTTCAACGCGATCATCGGCGTCTTCTTCATCCTCATCCTCTCCCTGGGGCTGTTCGCCGATGCCCTCTTCGGCTTCATCGCGATCCTCAACAGCTACATCGGCATCCGCCAGGAGCTGAAGGCGAAGGAGACGCTCGACGAGCTCGCCGTGCTGGTCGCCCCGAAGGCGAAGGTGGTGCGCAACGACGATCTGGTCGAGCTGCGCGCCGAGGAGGTCGTGCCGGGCGACTGGGTCCGGGTCGAGCCCGGCGACCAGCTGGTCGCCGACGGAGAGCTGGCCGAGAGTCGCGGACTGTCCCTGGACGAGTCCCTGCTCACCGGCGAGGCCGATGGCGTCCGCAAGCGGGTCGGCCAGCGGGTCCTCTCCGGCTCCTTCTGCATCTCCGGTTCCGGCTACTACGAGGTGGACGCGGTGCGCGAGGACTCCTACGCCGAGCAGGTCG
>DASUUD010000072.1:0-2129 GCA_036374255.1 Solirubrobacterales bacterium
GCCTTGCGGACATCTTCGGCGTCTACTTTCCCCCGACTGAAGCCGTCTACCTCGTGCCTCTCGATGCCGTTGCGGAGTCTGAAGGACGGCTGCGAATCGAGCCTACCCTCAACAACCAGAGGTTAGGAATCCGCTACGCGAAAGACTTCCAAATCGACCGCTGGACGGTTGAGTCTCTCTCCGAATTGATCACACCGGCCACATCGCGGCCGTCAGAAGCGACCGTCGCGTAGGCTCGCGACCGATGGATCTCTCGGTCGCCTTTCTCGGCACGGGCGGCGCCGTGCCCTCAGCGCGGCGCTCGACCGCGAGCGTGCTCGTCGCGCGCGGCGGCGAACGGCTCCTGTTCGACTGCGGCGAGGGGACGCAGCGCCAGATGCAGCGCTCGCTGGGGCTGGTCCAGGTCGACGAGATCTACCTCACCCACTTCCACGCCGACCACTTCCTGGGCCTGCCCGGCCTGCTGAAAACCTACGACCTGACCGAGCGGCTGGCCCCGCTCACCGTCTACGGGCCGCGCGGCCTCGCCGACCTGTTCAGGACCCTGAGCCGCCTGGTCGGGAAGCTGAAGTTCAAGCTCGACCTGGTAGAGCTCGAGCCCGGCGAGGCGGTCCCGATCGAGGGCGCCGAGGTGCGGGCGTTCCCGGTCGAGCACAGCGTGCGCGCCTGCGGCTACGCGCTGGTCGAGGCGGAGCGGCCGGGTCGCTTCGACCCCGAGGAGGCGAAGCGGCTCGGCGTCGCCGAAGGGCCCGCCTTCGCAGCGCTCCAGCATGGCGAGCCGGTCGAGGGGTCGAGCGGCACGGTTCACCCCGAGGACGTGATGGGCGAGGCCCGCCCGGGCCGCACCGTCGTGATCACCGGGGACACCGCCCCCTGCAAGTCGACGGTGCAGGCCGCCCGCGGCGCCGAGCTGCTCATACACGACGCCAGCTTCGCCGAGGAGGAGGCCCAGCGCGCCGCGGACACCGGCCACTCCACGGTGGGGCAGGCGGCCGCGGTTGGGCGGGAGGCGAACGTGAAGATGCTCGCCCTGGTCCACATCTCCTCCCGCTACCACGTCGGCAAGGTGCTAGAGGAGGCGCGGGAGGTCTTCGAGCGCGTCGTCGCCCCCCGCGACTTCGACCTGGTCGAGATCCCCCTACCCGAGCGAGGCGAGCCGCTGCTCGTTCCGAACGGCACGCGCGAGCGGAGCGAGGGGGGCTCGGCGAGGGAGGGCGGCGACTCAGGCGGCTAGCTTGGCGATTGCCTCGGCCACCGCGGGGGCCTGGTCTTCCTGCAGGAAATGCTTGGCCGGGAGCAGGGTCGCCTCATCGACCGCCAGCGCCCGCATAACGGCGGCGCGGCGGTTCTCGCCCAGCATGCGATCGTCTCGACCCCAGACGACCTGTGCCGGATACGGGCGGTCCGCGAGGCCCTCGGAGAGGATGCGTTCTTTCTCCTCGGTCAGTTCAACGCCGCGCATGATCTTCAGGAAGGCTCGTCCCCCGTCGTCGCGCCGCAGCAGCGCGTAGTGCACGTCGACCTCCGCTCGAGGGACGGATGCTCGCTCCCCTATCCCGGTCAGGTAGTAGACACGGCGGGCGAGGACGGCCGGGCCCCGTACCCACAGCTCGCCCACGCCGCGTATGGAGAAGGGGTGCATCGGCCAGGGGCGGTGGAAGTGCGCGACATCCACCAACGTGTCGAGGGCGGTCAGCGAGAGCACCCGCCCCGGGTTGAGAATCGCCCACTCGAGGCCGATGGGCCCGCCGATGTCGTGGACGACGAGGTGGCAGCGATCCATGCCCAGCTCGTCGATCGCCGCTCCCGTCCAGGCGGCGAGGCCGCTCCACCTGTAATCGAAGTGCTCCGGCCGCGCCGCCAGCCCCAGCCCGGGCAGGTCGAAGGCGACGCTCCGCAGGCCCCGCGAGGCCAGTTCCGGCACCAGCCTGCGGTAGACGTAGCTGCTGACCGGGACGCCGTGCATCAGCACCACCGGGTCCCCCTCGCCCTGCTCGAGGACGAAGCTGCCGACGCCCTCGGCGACGAAACCCCTGCCGGCGGCCTCGTGCCGCTCGATTGCTTCCGCAACGTCCCGCTTCACGCCGCAACCCTCTCACGGATCATCCTTGCGCGCTGCTACGCTCAGG
>DASUUD010000073.1:0-2845 GCA_036374255.1 Solirubrobacterales bacterium
CTGGGCGAAGCTGCTGGGCACGGACGAGGTGGCGCAGGATGAGATGGTGGCGACGCTCGGTCCCGAAGCCTGGCCGCCGCCGCCGCTCGAGGCCTTCGCGGCAGCCATCGACCAGCCGCGGCACCTGCACCCGCTCCTGCGCGACCAGCGGACGATCGCCGGAATCGGGCGCTCCTGGGTCGACGAGATCCTCTGGGAGGCGAGGCTGTCCCCGTTCAAGAAGGGCTCCGAGCTCGATCCGGAGGAGGTCGGGCGGCTGCAGGCGGCGCTGGGCGTGCTCGGCGATGCGATCGAGCACTATGAGGAGACGATCGGCGACAAGCTCCCTGACAAGCTGCCGATGCCGCTTCGCGTGCACAAACGCGAGGGCGAGCCCTGCCCGCGCTGCGGAGCGACGATTGAGGCGGTCTTCTTCGCCGAGCACCAGACCAACTACTGCCCGCGCGAGCAGACCGGGGGACGGGTGCTCAAGGACCGCCGCCTCTCCAGACTGCTGAAGTAACCGGTGAACCTTTCCGGGGACAATCGCGTAACAACCGGCGTCGACCAAGAGGAGGACGCATGCGAAAGCTGACCATTCCCACCCTGCTCGTGATCGCAGCGCTCGCAGCGCTCACCACGCTGGGCGGCAGCGCCGGAGCGGCGCCCAAGACGACGGTCAAGCTCGGGGACAACTTCTTCTCCCCCTCCACCAAGACGGTGCGCCGGGGGACCAAGGTCCGCTTCAGGTGGGTCGGTAGGAACCCCCACAACGTGACCAAGGCGCGCGGCCCGGGTGGGAGGTTCGCCTCGCGGACGACCAGGGCCCGCGGCGTCAACTTCGCCAAGAAATTCAAGAAGGCCGGCACCTACTCCCTGGTCTGCACCATCCACCCCGGGATGGCGATGACGCTGAGAGTGCGGCGCTGAGCGGGATCGGGCCGCTCAGGATGGGAGCGGCTCGACCAGCATGCTGAAGTCGAGGCTGGGGGCCGAGTGGGTGATCGCGCCGACCGAGATGAACTCGACCCTCGTTTCGGCGGTCTCCCGCACGGTCTCCAGCGTGACGCCGCCCGAAGCCTCCAGGGTGGGGCCTCCCTCGGCCCCCGCCCCGGCGTCGCGCAGGCTCACGGCGGCGCGAAGCCCCTCGGGGTCCATGTTGTCGAGCAGCAGGCGGTCCGCCCCCGCCTCGAGGGCCTCGGCGACCTCGTCGGTGTTCCGGCACTCGACCTCGATGCGAAGGGCCGGCTGAGCCTCTCGAGCCGCGCGCACCGCCGGGCCGAGACCGCCCGCCGTTTCGACGTGGTTCTCCTTGATCAGGATCGCGTCGTAGAGGCCCATGCGGTGATTGACGCCGCCTCCGGCCCGGACCGCCCCCTTCTCCAGGCTCCGCAGGCCGGGCGTCGTCTTGCGCGTGTCGAGGATCTTCACCCCGGTGCCGTCGACCGCTTCGACGAACCGCGCGGTCAGCGTCGCCACCCCTGAGAGGTGCCCGAGGAGGTTGAGCGCGGTTCTCTCCGCCGCCAGCAGCGCGCGCGCCGGGCCGGTCGCGATTGCCACATCGGCCGGCAGGCCCCCCTGCCAGCGCCCCTCCTCGACGAGGCTCTCGAAGTCGTCGACGCCGCATTGCCGCATCGCCTCGCCGGCGGCTGCGAGGCCGCAGACGACCCCCGGCTGCTTCTGCACGATCCGCGCCCTGCCCCGCGCCGCGGCGGGGACGGTCGCCTCGGAGGTCACGTCGCCGGGGCCGAGATCCTCGGCGAGCGCACGGGCGACGATCTCGCGCAGCGCTTCGTCGGGATCGGGCACGACGCCAGCCTAAATCCTCCCCGGGTTCGCCGTTTGTCCCGCACAGCGGCACAAATGACCAAGGCACCGGGTGGGAACCTCACGTTTCGGCGACGCGAGGCGTTTAATCAAGTGAGTTGACCGCGCTCCCCCCCTTCCAGGCACTGCTCGACGCCCACTCCGACGAGGTGATGGGCGTGATCCGCGGCGCGGTCGGCCGCGCCGACGCGGAGGACTGCTTTCAGGAGACCTTCCTGGCCGCCCTGCGCGCCTTCCCGGGGCTGCGCGACACCAGCAACCTGCGGGGCTGGCTATTGACGATCGCCCATCGCAAGGCGGTCGACCACCACCGCGCAAACGTGCGCCGGCCGATCCCGGTCGCCGAGACGGACGACCTCGCGACCTCCGACCCGGACCCCGACGACGGGATATGGGACGCGGTTGGGGAGCTGCCGCCCAAACAGCGCGCCGCGGTGGCGCTGCGCTACGGCTGCGACCTCCCCCACGCCGAGATCGCCGCGGCGCTGGGCTGCTCCCCCGAGGCCGCCAGGCGAAGCCTCCACGAGGGACTGAAGCGACTGAGAAAGGAGCTGGCATGAGAGCCGAGCTTCAACGCCTCGCTGACCGCGCAGCCGACGAAGGACTGCTCGACGTCGCCTACGCGATGAGCGACTCGCCGTTCGGAACGCTGCTGCTCGCCACCACACCCCGCGGCGTGATCAGGGTCGGACTGCCCAACCAGGACCCGGACGAGCTGCTGGAGGACCTGGCGGCTCGGATCTCCCCACGGATTCTGGAGGCACCGGGCAGGCTCGAGCCCGTGCGCCGCGAGCTGGATCTCTACTTCGAGGGGAAGCTGACCGATTTCGACCTGCCGCTCGACTGGCGGCTGAGCAAGGACTTCCGCCGCAGGGTGCTGCGGGCGATCGCCCGCATCCCCTACGGCCGGACCAGCACCTACGGAGAGGTCGCCGCCCGGGCCGGCAACGAGCGGGCCGTTCGAGCCGCCGGCACGGCCTGCGGCTCGAACCCGATCCCCATCGTCGTTCCCTGCCACCGCGTGCTGCGCACCGGCGGC
>DASUUD010000074.1:0-3444 GCA_036374255.1 Solirubrobacterales bacterium
GCGCTGAACAGGTTCCCTGCGGACCCGGGCGTTCGACCGGATTGCATCCAGACAGATCGTGTACGTCGCGCGGTAGCGGGCATCATCCACTGGAGGCGCGCGTGATCGCGCCGTCCACCCAGACCAGCGAGAAGGAGGAGCCAATGCCCTACGAGATCGTCGACGTGAGCGAGATCGAGTCCCCGAACGGCGTCCTCAAGCCTCTGCGCCCGTCGCTCGGCGTGTCCGCGTTCGGAATCAACCAGCTCGAGCTGCCAGCGAACGCCGAGGGCCCGGAGCACGACCACGGTGAGGACGGCCAGGAGGAGGTGTACGCGATCGTTCGTGGAGGCGGAGCGATCCGGGTCGAGGGTGACGAGCGCGACCTCCATCCCGGCCAGTTCGTGTTCCTCGCGCCGGGCACATCCCGCCAGATGGTCGCCGGCCCGGACGGGCTCGCCTGGATCGGCATCGGCTGCCAGCCAGGCGCGTACAGGGCGCCGTAGGCGTTTTCGCCGCGTGCTCGAGCTGACGCTCGTCGAGTTCCCCGCGGACGACCTGGAGCGGGCTCGTCGGTTCTGGGAGGGGCTGCTGGGCCAACCCTTCGCTGAGCGCATGGAGGGAGAGGGACGGGGTCGGCAGACTCGGGAGGAAGGAGTCGCGCTCGGGTTGCACGAGCGCGGGCCAGGGCCGGGTGACCGCTTCTCGCTTCCCTACTTCGCCGTGGCCGACCTCGGGGAGGCGCTCGCTCGCGTCGAGGCCCTCGGAGGCGAGGTCGTCCACCCGGGCGAGCAGTGGGCGGTCTGCCGCGACTCCGAGGGTAGTCCCTTCGGGCTCACCCGCCGCCCCTGAGGCGCGCGGGAGGACAGCTTTCAGCGGGAAACGGAAGGGAGGGTTTCGAACCCTCGATCCGACCGAGCGGACGGATAGCGGCTTTCGACGTTACCCCGACGTTCTGCAGGAGGGATCGCAGGTTGTTGGGGAAGGTGTTGGGGGAGCGGCGGTGCGAGCCCGGAAAGCGGTCGACCAACCGAAATTCGAGCCCAGGAAGCGACGGAATCGCACCCAGGGGGTCGCCCGGTTCGAGTCCGGCTAGCTCCATGGAAACCGCCGCAGATCGGCGATTGGGTTCGTCCTCGTGGCCTTGAGACATCGTCGCCAGCAACCGAATGTTGGGCAATTGGGGATGACGCCGAGCCCGGCGCGGCCGGCGTCCTGATCGGCCGAACGCCGCATGAGCGTCGCCGCGTCGTAGCCTGCGCGGCGCTTCCGCAAGCCCTTCGACTGACCCGAATCGTCGCCCTCCCCTTGCCATCGAGGGGACGAGGCCGGATGATCCGACCGGCTCGGCTCGCAGGCTCGAGCGGTTGGCTCGAGTCGAGGCGAGGAGCTCAGGGGGCGCCGTCCGGCGGGATGTTCTGGTTCAGGCGGAAGAGGTTGGTCGGGTCGTATTTCCTCTTCACCTCGAGGAGCCGTTCCCAGTTGTCGGCCAAGGCTGCCTCGACGAAGCCGGGTTCGTCGCCGAAGCCGGGAAAGTTGAAGTTCGTCTTGCCGCTACTGAATGGTTCGACGGCTGCGAAGAAGTCTCGTGCCCAGGCGATGTTGGCGGCGGATTCGGCCGGGTCGGCCCAGTTGGCGAGGATCTCGAGCAGGAAGGGCGCGTCGCGTGCTCCTGTCGCGGTGGCCGTGGCGTCGACGCGGGCGAGTGCGCCGCCGAGCGCCCAGAGGCCGGTCATCGAAAGGGGGGAGGGTCGCGCGGCGAGGTGGTCGGCGATCGCGCGGACGACGTCGTCGTCGAGGCCGGCGAGGTAGATCGACTTCCAGTAGTAGTGGAGCTCGCCTGCCGGGAAGAAGGGATCGAACATTTGCTGAAGCGCGGTGTACGGCATGGTGGCCGAGAGGTCCAGCAGTGGCTGGTCGAGTACCTTGAAGGGGCGGAGCAGCTTCTCCCCGCTGTCGGGTGGGCCGACGTAGAGGACGCCGATGGTGAGAACCGCCCGCCCGTGGAGCTCGTCCGGGAAGTCGGGCGCAGGGGGGATCGTCCACCAGGTGGCGGAGATGTTCAGCTCGTCAGGCGCGTCGGCTGCCAGTCGGCGCAGCCCGGCCAGGACCGTGGGCGCGCTCTCGGCCGGGTAGGTCGGGCCGGCGAAGGCGATCGATGGCCCGACCGGGTGCACACGGTACTCGAGCGAGGTGACGACGCCGAAGTTGCCGCCGCCTCCGCGCAGAGCCCAGAGCAGGTCGGCGTTCTCTCTCTCGCTGGCGACGACCACGTCGCCGTTGGCCGTCACGACGTCGGCGGAGAGGAGGCTGTCGCATGACATTCCGTAGGTGCGGCGGAGCCATCCTTGCCCACCGCCGAGCGTCAGCCCGCCGATGCCCGTGGTCGAGACGATTCCGCCCGGTGCGGCGAGACCAAACAGCTGCGTCTCGCGGTCGAGGTCGCCCCAGGTGGCGCCACCCCCCGCGCACGCGGTGCGCGCCGCGGCGTCCACACGCACGCTGCGCATCGGCGAGAGGTCGACGACGACTCCCCCGTCGCATGTTCCGAAGCCGGCGACGTTGTGGCCGCCGCCCCGGACCGCGAGAGGCAGACCGTGCATGCGCGCGAACGAGACCGCGGCCACCACGTCTGCCACGCCGCGGCAGCGGACGATCAGGGCCGGACGCCGGTCGATCATCCCGTTCCAGACCCTCCGCACGGCGTCGTATTCACCATCGTCTGGCATGACGAGCTGGTCGCCGACGAGTGCCCGCAGCTCCTCGACGGCGGCTGCACTCGCCATGTCGCCTCCTTCAGACTGCCCACCGACGGTACCCACGACGCGCTACCTCCTTCGGTCGCAACGGCTTCTTGCGCACCTTCGTATGTGAGACTATGATCTCATCGTGAGCATGTCAATCTCATATGAAGACACCGGGCGCACGAAGCAGAAGTCGCGCACGCGAGCCGCGCTGATCGCAGCCGCACGGCAGCTGCTCGCCCAAGGGCGGACGCCCACCGTCGAGCAGGCGGCGGCCGCTGCGTCCATCTCCCGCGCCACGGCCTACCGCTACTTCGCAAACCAGCGCGCCCTGCTCGTTGCCGCCCACCCGGAGGTCGAGGCGCCGTCGCTGCTCGGGCCCGAGCCGCCCACCGACCCGGAGGCCCGCCTCGATCTCGTCGTCACAGGCCTCGCCGACATCTTTATCGGAGCGGAAGAGACCTACCGCACGATGCTCCGCCTTTCCCTCGAATCGGGGAACCGGGGCGAGCTGGCGCTGCGCGAGGGACGCCGACTCCTCTGGATCGACGATGCGATCGTGCCGTTACGCGATCGCCTGCCAGCCGACACCTACCAGCGGCTCGTCAACGCCCTCGCTGCTGCCGTCGGCATCGAGGCGCTCGTCGCCCTCACCGACCTTGCCCGGCTCTCACACCAGGAAGCCGTCACCATCATGCGCTGGTCGGCGCGAGCATTGCTG
>DASUUD010000075.1:0-9213 GCA_036374255.1 Solirubrobacterales bacterium
GCATCGGCGCCGTTGACCGC
Source organism: Solirubrobacterales bacterium (assembly GCA_036374255.1). Lineage (GTDB taxonomy): Bacteria > Actinomycetota > Thermoleophilia > Solirubrobacterales > 70-9 > VRUE01. Next base: position 21 of record DASUUD010000075.1, read on the forward strand.
GATCTCGACGGGGCCCCGCCCACCTCCGAGCCGATCCCGCCCCGCCCGCCCCCGCCTCGGTGGGCGAAGCTGCGCCGCGAGCAGGTAGGAGCCGGCGGGGAGCGTCGTGGCGCCGACCAGCCCCACGGCTTCCGCCGGCGAGGCCAGCGCCCCGGCCGGGACGAATCGCTCCGGCACCCGGCGCACGGTGAGCAGGTCGGTGACGACTCTCGGGTCGAAGCGCTGTCCCTCCGGGAGGTCCTCCCCGAGCACGACGACGGGCCGGAGGGGACCGTAGCCGCGCGCGATGCTCGAGCCGTACCGGTCGGCGATCGCCGCCGCGCCCAGCGCCGCGGCGACCGCGAGCATCAGGAAGGCGACCGCGCGGCTGCGACGCTTCATCAGCGGTGAACGGCGGCGGTCAGGGGAAGCTCGAGCACAGCCCTCGAGCCCCGGGTGGAGCGCTGCAGGGCGAAGCGGCCCGCGTGGGTCGCGGCGATGCGTCTCACGACGGAGAGCCCGTTCCCTCGTCGCCGCCTTCCAGTCAGCCTCGCCAGCACCCCCGCGGCTGAGCCGGATCGAGCGGCCGGCCGCCGGGCACCGCCCTCGTCAGCGACCGAGATGCGCAGCCGCTCACCGCGGATCGCCGCCTCGACCACGATCGACGGCCCGCCGTGCTCGATCGCGTTGACGATCAGGTTGTCGATCGCCTGCGAGAAGAGGAGGCGCTCCGCCTCGACGGTCGCCCCCACGGCACCGCGGCGCAGGGTCAGGGAGGCGCCGGCGAGGCTCGCACGGACCCTCCACCGCTCGACGGCAGACTCCAGCAGCGGCCACACGGCAACCATCTCCCGCCCGTCCCCCACCGCACGCCCGCCGTTTATCTCGCGATCGAGGCGATCCAGCGCGGCCGTGGCCAACCGGAGTGAGCTGTCCACGACAGCCGTTTCCTGCTGCCCCGGGGCGGCCAGTGCCAGCGCCTGCAGGGGCCGGCGCAGCTCGTGCAGCGCTTCGTTGAGCGCGGCGCGTCGCCGCCAGGAACGGATCAGCAGGACCGCCGCGGCGGCGGAGGCGCCGAGCTGCCAGCCGACCAGCGCTCCCGCCAGCTCGGTCATCCGTCGATCAGCCTGTAGCCGACCCCCCAGCAGTTGACCACGTAGCGGCCGTGCTCGGGGTCGAGTTTGCGCCGCAGCCTGCTTGCGTGGGAGTCGAGGGTGCGGGTGCGGGCGGTCGTGCGGTACCCCCAGACGTCGCTGAGCAGGTCGGCCTTGGAGAAGACGCGACTGGGATCGGAGGCGAGAACCCGCAGCAGCGAGAACTCCTTGTTGGAGAGCGCCACCTCCCGCTCGCCGACCCAGGCCTTGCGCCGTGCGGGATCGATGACCAGCTCTCCCACCCTGCGCGGTCCATCGTGCCGCTCGCCCCCGCGCCGCAGGACCGCCTTGATCCGCGCCCGCAGCTCCGGGTAGTGGAAGGGCTTGACGACATAGTCGTCGGCGCCCACCTCGAGCCCGCGCACCCGCTCGGTCTCCGCGCCCCGCCCGGTCAGAACGATCACCGGCAGGCGCTGGTCGAAGCGCGCCACCACCCCGTCGGCATCGCGGATCTCGCGGAGCACGTCGAGGCCCGAGGCGTCCGGCAGTTCGAGGTCGAGGAGCATCAGGTCGGGCTGCTTGTAGCGGCAGGCGCGCAGCGCGTCCGCGGCACAGGGGGCCGGCAGCACAGCGAAGCGATCGGCAGCGAGGTGGTCGCAGAGCAACTCAAGCGTCGGCTCGTCGTCCTCGCAGACGACGATGGTGCCGATCTCGCGTCTCTCGGGGAGCATGCCCCGCCAAGGGATCGGGCGATCAAACTCTCCCCCCTGGCCGGCGACCTATTCGTCCAAATCCCCGGCAGAAGCGAAAGGGGGAATCGCAGGTCTTCGGCTTTTCACCGATGGACGTTGCTGACTCCGCGCGTAGATTCCGGGTAGGGGCTGTGGAGAAACCGAGTCCTCGGAAAGGCGAGATGGACCCAGAAATCGATGTGCTTCAGCCCGGCAGCATCACGGGAGACGCGGTGCGCGGCTTCGACCAGCTCGGCCGCGGCGATGTCGACTTCGGCGGCGGCAAGGGCGCCAACCTCGGCGAGCTGACCGCCGCCGGGCTGCCCGTCCCCCCCGGCTTCGTGATCGGCGCCCCCGCCTACGCCGCCTTCTGCGACGCGGGCGGGCTGCGCGAGCGCATTGCCGAGCAGCTCGGCGGCGTGGACATGGAGGACACCGACGCTCTCGATCGGGCCGCGCTCGAGGTCAGGGCGGCGGTCGAACAGCAGCCGATGCCGGAATGGCTGGCCCAGGCGATCCGGGAGAGCTACGAGCGCCTGGCCGGGTCGGACGCCTCGATGCCGGTCGCGGTTCGCTCCTCGGCGACCGCGGAGGACACGGAGTCGGCGTCGTTCGCCGGGATGAACGAGACGTTCCTCAACGTTCGCGGCGCCGACTCCCTGCTCGACGCGGTGCGCCGCTGCTGGGCCTCGCTGTTCGGCTCGCGCACCGTCTACTACAGGGCAAAGCGCGGCTTCGGCCAGGCGGACATGGACATCGCTGTCATCGTGCAGCGCCAGATCCAGTCGGCGCGAGCCGGGGTCATGTTCACGATCGAGCCCGCCTCCGGGGAGACGGACCGGCTGGTGATCGAGGGGGCGTTCGGCCTCGGCGAGTCCGTCGTCTCCGGCTCGGTGTCGCCGGACCGCTACGTCGTCCTCAAGGACGGGCTGACGATCGAGAAGCGGGAGGTCCGCCCCAAGGAGCTGGTGATCGAGTCGCTTCCCGAGGGCGGCACCACCACGCGTAAGCTGAGCCAGGAAGAGTCCCTGCGGCCGGTGCTGAGCGACGAGGAGGTCCGCAAGCTCGCCGAGCTGGGCGTCCGCATCGAGCAGCACTACGGCTCTGCGCAGGACACCGAGTGGGCGATCGACGAGGCGGGGGCGACCTGGATGCTGCAGTCGCGCCCGGTGACCGCGGCCGGCGAGCAGAGCCTTGCCGAGCCGGCTGCGGCCGGGAAGGAGCTGGTGCGCGGGCTCGGCGCAGCGCCCGGGGCCGCCTCGGGCCGGGTCCGCGTGATCCAGAAGCGCGAGGACGCCGGGGATCTCGACGAGGGCGACGTCCTCGTCACCCACATGACCGCTCCCGACTGGGTGCCGCTGATGCGAAAAGCGGCGGCGATCGTCACCGACTCCGGCGGCATGACCTGCCACGCGGCGATCGTCTCGCGCGAGCTGGGGATCCCCTGCGTCGTCGGCACCGTCAACGCCACCGAGCTGCTGCGCGATGGCGACGTCGTCACCGTCGATGCCGGCGAGGGCGTGGTGACCGAGGGCGACTCGATGCCGCGTGCGCCGAGCGAGGCGGCCGCCGCCCCCGCCGCCCCGGCGGAGGAGCACGCGGTCACCGGCACGAGGATCCTCGTCAACCTCTCCGAGCCCTCGCAGCTGGAGCGCGCGGCGAAGCTCGACGTCGATGGCGTCGGCCTGCTGCGGGCGGAGCTGATGGTCGTCGAGGCACTCGAGGGGGTTCACCCGCTGGCGCTGATCGAGGAGGGTCGCAGCGAGCAGTTCGTCAGCAGGATGGCCGACTCGCTGACCGCCTTCGCCAACGCCTTCGCGCCGCGGCCGATCACCTACCGGACGATCGACTTCCGCACCAACGAGTTCCGCGGCCTGCGGGGCGGCGAGCGCTTCGAGCCCGAGGAGGCCAACCCGATGATCGGCTACCGCGGCGCCCTGCGCTACACCCGCGAACCCGCCCTGCTCGGCCTCGAGCTGGAGGCGATCGGCCGGGTCTGGGACGAGGGCCACACGAACTTCCACGTGATGCTGCCCTTCGTCCGCACCCCGCGTGAGGTCGTCGCCATCCGCAAGCAGTTCGAGGACGCCGGCCTCCTCTCCCACGCGGGATTCGAGCTGTGGGTGATGGCCGAGGTCCCCTCGGTGCTGTTTCACCTCGAGCGCTACGCGAAGCTGGGGATCGCGGGCATCTCGATCGGCTCCAACGACCTAACGCAGCTGATGCTGGGGGCCGACCGCGACTCCGAGCTGGTCGCCGAGGTCTTCGACGAGCGAGACGAGGCGGTCACCGAATACATCGCCCAGCTGCTGGCGCGGGCGCGGGAGCTGGGGCTGCAGAGCTCGATCTGCGGCCAGGCGCCGTCCGTCTATCCGGAGTACGCCGAGATCCTCGTCCGCGCCGGCATCGACGCGATCTCGGTCAACATGGACGCCGTCGACCGCGCCCGCCACCTGATCGCCTCCGCCGAGAAACGCCTCGAGCTGGACAGGGCCCGCTCGGGGCGCTGAGCTCAGCCGGTGTCTGCGATCGCGGCCTGTGCCGCCGCCACCCGGGCGATCGGCACACGGAACGGCGAGCAGCTGACGTAGTCGATTCCCGCGGCGTGGAAGAAGGCGATGCTGTCGGGGTCGCCCCCGTGCTCGCCGCAGATGCCGAGCTCGAGGTCGGGGCGGTGGGCGCGCCCTCGCTCCACCGCGGTCTCGACCAGCGCTCCGACGCCGGGCACGTCGATCGTCTCGAAGGGGCTGCGGTCTACGATCCTGCGGCGCAGGTACTCGGAGAGGAAGCGCCCCTCGGCGTCGTCGCGGGAGAGGCCCAGCGCGGTCTGCGTGAGGTCGTTCGTGCCGAAGCTGAAGAAGTCGGCGTGCGAGGCGAGCCGGTCGGCGACGAGGCAGGCGCGGGGCAGCTCGACCATCGTGCCGACGGTGAAGGGCAGCGGCTCGGCCCCGGCGCTGTCGACGGCCTCCGCGACCGTGCGCTCGACCAGCTCCCGCATCGCTGACAGCTCCTGCTCGTAGACGACCAGCGGGATCATGATCTCCAGCTCGGGAACGTCCCCCTCCCGCTCCCTGACCGCGATCGCGGCGGCGGCCATCGCCCTCACCTGCATCTCGTAGATCTCCGGGAAGAGCAGGCCGAGGCGGACGCCGCGCGTCCCCAGCATCGGATTCGACTCCCCGAGCTGGTGCGCCCGCTGCAGCTCGCGCTCCAACAGCTCCAGCTCGGCGTCGCCATTCCCTCCCTCCTTGCGTCGCCGCTCGATCTCCACCGCGAGGTCCTCGTGGCGGGGCAGGAACTCGTGCAGGGGAGGATCGAGCAACCGAATCGTCACCGGCCGCCCGGCCATCGCCGCGAATATCCCCTCGAAGTCCTCGCGCTGAAGCGGCTCCAGCTCGGCCAGCGCCGCCCGCCGCTCGGCCTCCTCGGAGGCCATGATCATCGCCTGCACCTTCGCCTGGCGCTCGTCGCCGAGGAACATGTGCTCGGTGCGGCAGAGTCCGATTCCCTCGGCGCCGAAGCGGCGCGCTGCGACGGCGTCCTCGGGCCGGTCGGCGTTGGCTCGGACCCCGAGGCGGCGCAACTCGTCCGACCACTCGAGCACGGTCTGGAAGCGCTCGTCGATCTCGGCCTCGACCAGGGGCACGTCCTCGACGGTGAGCACGCCGCTGGCGCCGTCGATCGTGATCGGGTCCCCCTCCCGCAGCACCCGGCCGTCCACGTTCATCTGACGGGCCTCGAGATCGATGTCGAGCGCCGAGACGCCGCAGACGCAGGGTCTCCCCATGCCCCGCGCCACCAGCGCCGCGTGCGAGGCCTTGCCGCCCTCGGAGGTGAGGATGCCGCGCGCCGCGTGGAAGCCGGCGACATCGTCGGCTTCGGTGAAGGGCCGGACGAGGATCACGTCCTCCCCCGCGGCGGCTTGCTCGACCGCCCGCGCGGCGTCGAAGACGATGCCTCCCTTCGCGGCCCCGGGCGACGCCGGCACCCCGCTCGCAAGCGGCTCGAACTCGAAGCCGGGGTCGAGGGAGGGATGCAGGAGTGCCTCCAGCCTGGCGGTGTCGATCTTCGCCAGCGCCTCCTCCCTGCCGAGGATCCCCTCCGCGACCATGTCGACGGCAACCCGCACAGCCGCCTGTGGGGGGCGCTTCGCCGCGCGGGTCTGCAGCATGTAGAGCTTCCCCTCCTCAACCGTGAACTCGACGTCCTGCATGTCGCCGAAGTGGCGCTCCAGGACCTTGACTATCTCGAGCAGATCGCGGTGGGCCTCCGGCAGCGCGGCGGCCATCCCCTCGATGCTCCGCGTGTCGCGTGTCCCCGAGACCACGTCCTCGCCCTGGGCGTTGAGCAGGAAGTCACCCGACGGCTGCGGCGCGCCGGTGATCTCGTCGCGGCTGAACGCGACGCCGGAGCCGGAGTTCCCGCCCCGGTTCCCGAACACCATCTGCTGCACCCCGACCGCCGTCCCCCAGTCATCCGGGATGCCGTTCAGCCGCCGGTACTCGATCGCCCTCGCCCCGTTCCAGGAGTCGAACACCGCCGCAACGGCGCGGGTCAGCTGCTCGCGCGGCTCCTGCGGGAACTCTCCGCCGGTCTGCTCCCTGAAGATCCGCTTGAACTCGCCGGCCAGCCGCCGCAGGTCCCCGGCCTCGAGCTCCGTGTCGAGGCGGACGCCCCGCTCCGCCCTCAGGTCACGAATCGCCTGCTCGAACAGCATCCCGTCGATGCCGGCGACCACATTGCCGAACATCTGCACGAGCCGCCGATAGGAGTCCCAGGCGAAGCGATCGTCTTCGGTGCGCGCCGCGAGCCCATCAACCACCCCGTCGCCCAGCCCCAGGTTGAGGACCGTGTCCATCATCCCCGGCATCGACTCACGGGCGCCGGAGCGGACCGAGACCAGCAGCGGGTCGGAGGGATCGCCGAGTCGCCTGCCCACCTCGTCCTCGAGGGCGGCGAGCGCGGCATCGATCTGGCCCTCCAGCGGGCCCGGCATCCTGCCGCCGTCCTCCAGGTAGGCGATGCAGGCCTCGGTCGTGACGATGAAGCCGGCGGGCACCGCGATCGGCGGACCGAGCCTCGCCATCTCGGCGATGTTGGCTCCCTTGCCGCCCAGCAGGTTCCGCATCTCCTTCGAGCCCTCGGAAAACCGGTACACGTACTTCGGCTCTGCGGCCATCATCACGGTTCATTGTGACGGGGCCGCGGGCAGCTCGAGCACGGCGGCGGCCCGCCGCTCCCAGACGAGGCGGTGCGGGGGGACCGCGGCGCGGATCGAGATCGTTCGGCCGCGCGGGTCGAGAAAGCAGACGTCGAGAGGGAAGCGCATGCCCATCGTGTGGACGCTGGAGCAGCGCGGGATCAGCAGGCCCTCGCCCACCCGCTCGCGGTCGAGGTGGGCCAGGCCAAGCAGGCGGGACCGGAGCCCGCGCGCCACCGCAACCTCGCGGCCGAGGACGGTCGTCCGGGGCAGCCGCCGCAAGCGCGGAGCAAGGGTCGATTCGCCCATCGAGATCTCAAGCTCCGGCGGCGGCAATCTGTCCCCCGTCCCCCTCCAGGCTCGTTGACTAGCCTCTCCGCGATGAGCCAGAGCGACAGGGTCGCGGTCTTCGGCCCCAACCCGATGCTCTCGATCACCGTCGAGTCGCTCACCCCGCAGGGGGGCGACGACGTTCACCTCCACGCCGCCGGCCAGGGGGTCTGGGTGGCGCGGATCGCGGCCGAGCTGGGCGCCGACGTCGTGCTCTGCGGCTTCATCGGCGGCGAGACGGGCGCGGTGCTGCGCCCCCTGCTGGAGCAGCTCCCGATCGAGCTGCGCCTGATCGAGACGGGCGCGCCGAGCGGCTGCTACCTGCACGACCGGCGCAGCGGCGAGCGCAGGCCGATCGCCCAGAGCGCCAGCCCGCCCCCCTCCCGCCACGAGCTGGACGACCTCTTCTCGGCCGCCTGCGCCGCGGCGCTCGACGCCGACGTGCTCGCCCTCTGCGGCAGCTACCCGGCCGAAGCGCTCCCGCTCGAGGTGTACGGGAACCTGGTCGCCGACGTGCGGGCGAACGGGACTCCGGTCGTGGTCGACCTCTCCCCGCCGCGACTCGACAGCGCCCTGGAGGGGAAGCCCGACCTGGTCAAGATCAACGACTGGGAGCTGGCGAAGTTCGTTCTCGGGCCGGTCGACACCGAGGCGAGGATGCGGGCGGCCGGCGAGCGGGTGCTGGCGGGCGGCGCAGCGGCCCTGATCGTCACTCGCGCCGAGGAGCCGGCGATGGTGCTGAGAGGCGATGAGGCCTGGTGGCTCGTGCCGCCGCGCTTCGAACGCGGCGCGCGCGAGGGCTGCGGCGACTCGATGATGGGCGGGTTGGCGGCCTGCATGGCGGCCGGGCGCGACTGGGAGGAGATGCTGCGAATCGGGGCCGCGGCGGGAGCGGCCAACTTCCTCCGCCACGGGCTCGGCAGCGCCGACCGTGCGGTGGTGGAGGACCTTGCGGACCGCGTCGAGCTGCGGCGCCTGGGCTAGGACGACGCACTCGGGCCGCATTTGCCGGCCTCCTCGATTGCCAGACTGCGGCCGTGCTCACCGCCTTCGGAGCCGGCGCTGTCACCTTCATGATGGTCATGTACGCGCTCGAGCCTCGCCACCGCGGATTCGTGCTCGCCTTTGCCCTCGGCTGTGCGCTGTCGAGCGCCTACGGGTTCCTGGCCGGCACGTGGCCTTTCGGCGTGGTCGAGGCCATATGGGCCGTCATCGCCCTGCGCCGCTATCGGACCGGGCGCTCCCTGAGTCGTTTCGCCAGGGCGTCTTAGACGGCCGGTGCGTAGGGCGGCTCGAGCGGCGCGCCCTCGACGATCGCCCGCGGAGCCGTCCGGGTGACCCAATCCAGGTGAGGCCTGAGCATCCCCACCTCGCTCAGCGCCTCGAAGCCCGCGGCCAGGTGAACCGGCCGGCCCCCGTGCGAGGAATGCGCGTCGCTGGAGAGGACGTGGACGAGGCCGGCCTCCGCCAGGGCCAGCATTCCCGACCGCGTCCGCTCGCGCAGCAGGTAGTCGGCGGTCACCTGGACCAGCGCGCCGTCGGCCACGAGGCGGCCGAGGCGCTCGAACATGTCGGCGGAGAGGTGGCGCTCCGGGTGCGCGATCAGCGTCTGATGACCCCTTTCCGCGAGGTGCTCGACGCGGCGCTCGAGGCTGTCGGTCAGCGATCCCGGTGCGGGCTCGAGCAGCACCCAGCTGCCGCCGCCGAGGGCGACCCGCCCCAGCTCCTCTTCGCTCAGCTTCTCGACCGCGGTCTCGGCGACCTCCCCACCCGGCAGCACCTCGACCGGGATCCCCTCATCGCGCAGGTGCGCGTTGAGCTCCTCGACCCGGGAGGAGACCTCGTCGATGCGGACATCG
>DASUUD010000076.1:0-8940 GCA_036374255.1 Solirubrobacterales bacterium
CTCGGCGCCTTCCCCGCCTCTCACGAGCAATGGCTCGGGATGCTCGGCATGCACGGCACGGTGACGGCGAACTGGGCGATGGACAACGCCGACCTGATCGTCGCGATCGGCGCCCGCTTCGACGACCGCATCACCGGAAAGCTCGCCGAGTTCGCGCCGCACGCCAAAGTCGTCCACCTGGACATCGATCCGGCGGAGATCTCCAAGAACGTCGGCGCCCACATCCCGATCGTCGGCGACGCCAAGCAGGTGCTGCCGGAGCTGACCCGCGAATACCGGGCGCTGCAGACAGACTCATCGCGGCTCGACGCGTGGTGGAAGCAGCTCCACGACTGGCAGAAGGAGCACCCGCTCCGCTACGAGCCCGGCAAGGACGGCGAGATCAAACCGCAGTTCATGATCGAGGCGATGCACCGGGCGACCGAGGGCAACGCGATCGTCACCTCCGACGTCGGCCAGCATCAGATGTGGGCGGCCCAGTACTACGGCTTCGAGAAGCCGCGCCGCTGGATCAACTCCGGCGGCCTGGGCACGATGGGCTTCGGCCTTCCGGCCGCGGTGGGCGCCAAGGTCGCCTGCCCCGACGACACGGTCGTCTGCCTGGCGGGCGACGGCAGCCTGATCATGACCTGCCAGGAGCTCGCCACCTGCGCGAATGAAGGCATCGCGGTCAAGGTCTTCCTGATGAACAACGGCTACATGGGAATGGTCCGTCAGTGGCAGGAGCTCTTCTGGGACCGCCGCTACAGCGCGGTGTCGATGGGGGAGAGCCCCGACTGGGTGAAGCTTGCAGAGGCCTTCGGCGCCACCGGGATGCGTTGCGAGGACTCCGGCGAGCTGGAGAAGGCGATGGTCACCGCCATCGAGACCGACGGGCCGGTGTTGCTCGACGTGCGGGTGGCCCAGGAGGAGAACTGCTACCCGATGATCCCGCCCGGCCAGGCGGCGCGCGACATGGTCGAGGCGCCGCAGAAGGTTCGCTGATGGAGGCGGGAACCCCACAACTGGTCAAACTCGAGGACCTGCACGTCCCCGGGCAGCTGAGCGGGCGCAAGCACATCCTCTCGATCCTGGTCGAGAACAAGCCGGGCGTGCTGGCGCGCATCGCGGGTCTCTTCTCCCGGCGCGGCTTCAACATCGACACGCTGGCCGTCGGTCCCACCGACGACCCCAGCATCTCGCGGATCACGCTGACGCTCGACGGGGCGGTGCACCCGATCGATCAGGTGACCAAGCAGCTCCACAAGCTGGTCAACGTCTTGAAAATCCGCGACATGGAGCCCGAGGAGACCGTTGCCCGCGAGATGGCGATGTTCAAAGTGTCCGCTGCCGTCGAGAACCGGGCTGAGATCATCCAGTTCGCGGAGATCTTCAGGGCGAAGATCGTCGACGTGTCCCGCCGCACTCTGACCATCGAGGTGACGGGCTCCGCTGAGAAGATCGAGGCCTTCGAGCGGATGATCCGCCCGCACGGTCTGATCGAGATGGTCCGGACGGGCGAGATCGCCATTGCCAGGGGCGGAGACTGAGGCCCTGCTGACGCCCCTCGCCGGGGCGGTCGAGCGGGCCGTCGAGCGGGGGCGGCGGACGCTGGTCAGCGTCACCGCACCGATCGAGGAGCCCGATCCCTGTGCCACGGTGTTCGCCTCGCGGCTTGCCGCGGACCGCTGGTTCTGCTGGGAGCAGCCGGACCGTGGGTTTGCGCTCGGGGCGTTGGGCGTGACCCATGAGGTGACCTCGCGGGGATCGGATCGATTCGAGGACGCCGCCGCCGAATGCACCCGCGTGGTCGAGGGGGCGGTCGTCGTGGAGCCGGCGGGCCTGCCGGCGGGCGCCGGGCCGGTCTGGGTCGGCGGGTTCGCCTTCGACCCGGAGGGCGCCTCCTCGCCGACCTGGTCATCGTTCGCCCCCGCGTCGCTGATCCTTCCCGAGCTCTCGCTGTGCCGGCAGGAGACGGATGCCTACGCCACGGTGAACCTCCTCGTCTCACCCGGTGACGATCCCCGCTCCGCGATCGCCGCGACCGAGGCACGGCTCGCCGGCCTGCGCCCGGAGCCGCTGCCGCTGCTCGACCCTCATCCCACCGGTCGTCCGGAGATCCGCAGCTCCCGGCCGCCGGGAGAGTTCGAGCGGGCGGTCGGGTCGGCGACCGAGCGGATCGGCCGGGGAGAGATGAGCAAGGTCGTGCTGGCCCGCGAGGTGCAGGTCAGCGCCGCCTCCGCCCACGCCGCCGCAGCGATCTTCGGTGCCCTCCGGGAGCAGTTCCCCGGCTGCTTCTGCTTCTGCTGCGGCACCGGGGAGGCGGCCTTCCTCGGCGCCAGCCCGGAGCTGCTGGTGCGCCGCTCCGGCGCCGCGGCCTCCAGCGTGGCTCTGGCCGGCTCGATCCGGCGCAGCTCTGACCCGTCGGTCGACGACCACCTAGCCCAGCAGCTGCTCCGAAGCGAGAAGGACCGGCGCGAGCAGCGCATCGTCGCGGAGCGGATCGTCCGCACCCTCCGTCCGCACGCCGTATGGGTCGAGGCTGCGCGCGAGCCGGAGGTCGTGAAGGTGGCCAACATCCAGCACCTGGCCACGCCGGTGATCGCCCAGCTCGCCGAACCGCGCACGGCGATCGAGCTGGCGGGCATGCTGCACCCCACCCCGGCGGTGGGCGGCGAGCCGTGGACCGCAGCCGCCGCGGCGATCGCCGAGCTGGAGCAGATGGATCGGGGCTGGTACGCCGGCCCGGTCGGCTGGATGGACCGCACCGAGGACGGCGAGTTCTGCGTCGCCCTGCGCAGCGCCCTGCTGCGCGACCGCACCGCCCACCTCTATGCGGGGGTCGGCGTCGTCTCCGGCTCCGACCCGGCCGCCGAGCTGGCCGAGACCGAGGTCAAGCTCGGCGCCCTGCTGCCTTTGCTGGCGTGAGCGAATCGCTCGCGCCTCCGACTTATAATTCAGAATTGCCCGACCATGTGGCGGGGCTTTGTATTGGGCGGGATGATGATTGCGCTTGCGGCTTGCCTGACCAGTGCGGCCTGGGGCACAGCGCCGGAGGGCCCCCGGCTGGCGGTGGTCAAATGGAACCTCTTACAGGAACGGCACGAGCTCGAAACCGTCGACGCCACCGGTGCCCTACCGCGGCGTCTGGCGGGCGGGGGCGAACGGAAGCGGCCCTTGCCGGAACTCTTCGAGGCACCGTCGTGGTCCCCGGATGGATCGCTGATCGCCTTTTCCGGTGTGGCGCGCAGTCTCGAAGCTGGATTTCGGGGAAACCGAGTGTATGTCGTGGGGTCCGATGGCAAGGGCTTGAGGCGGTTGCAGGGGACGCAGGGCGCGTTGCAGCCCGCGTTCACCCCGGATGGCAGTGCGGTCGCCTTTACGCGCTCCTGGCGTCGGGGCGCCGGCATCTGGCTTGCCCGGCTTGCCGGGGGCGCACCGAGGCGCCTCACCAGGGCGCGCAGAGGCGTCTACCTGCTCGCAGGGTCGTTCGCTCCCGATGGTCGCACTCTGGTCGCGAGTCGTTTCGTCGAAGGTCGAGCTTTGGAAGACGTCGTTGCGGTGGACCTGAGCACGGGCAAGATCGAAACGCTCGTCCGCCGTGCTTCGCAACCGGTGTACTCACCGGACGGAACGAAGCTGGCGCTGGTCCGCTGGCAACCGTTGTTACAGCGCGACGGCAATCGCACCTTTTCAGGCGACGTCTACACGAGCAGAGCTGACGGCTCACGCCTGCGCCGCCTCACCAAGACCCGCTTCCAAGACGAGTCCTTTCCGAGCTGGGACCCATCCGGCGAGCGGCTCGCCTTTGTCCGGAATCTCCCAGAACCCGTCGAAAACGAACTCATCGAACTCGGTGTCGGGGCCTCGGTGGTGCAGATGAACGCCGATGGCACCTGTCTGCAAGAGATCCTCGAACCGTCGGGAAGTGCTATCTACGGCGCCGCCTGGCAGCCCGGGCCGGGTCGAGAGGCCGGCAGGATCGCCTGCGGCTCTAACTCGAGATAGCCGCGCTGACCCGCTCCGCCAGACGGCGGTGGAGGTCGACGTTGGCGTGACGGTCGACCGGGACCTCGATCAGGCCGGTGCCGGCCGCGAGGGCGTCGTTTAGGTCCCCGAGCGAGTCGAGCCGGTGGTGGGGGAGACCGAACAGATCGGCGGCCTTTGGGACATCAAGCCCGCGCGGGGTGCCGAGCAGGGCCTCGAACTCGTCGTTTCCGAGAGCCTCCTCCTGCGGGAGGAAGTGGAAGATGCCGCCGCCGCCGTTGTCGATCACGACGATCCGGACCAGGGCCGAGACGTCCCTCAGCGAGGCGAGTCCGCCGATGTCGTGCAGGAGGCCGAGGTCGCCGGTGACGATCGTGGTCGGCCTGCTGCTGGCGTATGCGGCGCCGATCCCTGAGGAGACGAGGCCGTCGATCCCGTTCGCGCCGCGGTTGCAGAAGAAGAGAACGTCGGCTTCGGTGGTCGGCAGGAACGCCTCCTGGTCGCGGATCGGCATGCTCGAGGCGGTGTAGACGAGGTCGCCGTCGCGGTGGGCGATTCCGAGCGCCAGCTGTAAAGCGGGCTCGCTCGGCTCCTCCTGGCTGCCCAGCTCGCCGTCGACCGCCTCCCGGGCCGCACGCTCGGCCTCCAGCCAAATCGCCGGCGGCCCGCGTTCCTCGCCGAGCCGCGCCGCCCAGCCCGATGCCAGCTCGGTCGGGTCCGCGCGCAGGAGCGCCGCCGCGCGACGCGTCGGCTCGTTCCAGTCTGCGTACGGATCGACGACGATCTGGTCGGCGCCCGATTCGGCCAGCCAGGCCCGTAACGGCTTGCTCGTCGGCATATCGCCGAAGCGCAGCACCAGATCCGGAACGACGCGCGTGCGGAACCGCTCGTCGCGCAGGAGCAGGTCGTAATTGGCGACGACGTGCGAGCGGTCGTGCGGCCCGCAACGGATCTGGGAGGTCGGCTCGGCGAGGATCGGAAAGCCCGCCAGCTGCGCCAGGTGGGCGAGAGGCTCGCGCAGCTCGGGGTCGAGCTGCCGCCCGGCCACGATCACGCCGGAGATCGATTCGTCGATGTGCTTGGCGACCTCCTCGAGCAGGAAGTCGGAGGGCTCGAGGTCGATCGGCGTCACCGCCATCAACGGTCGCGAGTCGCGTCCGTCGAGGGCGAGGGGGTCCGACGCGGTGACCGCTCCCTCCACCGTCAGCGGCGCCAGCGGCTCCCGCCAGGGAAGGTTGAGGTGAACCGGGCCGGGCCGCGGGTCGCCGCGAGCGGTTGCGAACGCCCGGCAGGCTGTCGAGCGGTAGTGGAGGAGACCCGCGTCGTCGGCCGAGTGGTTGCCGACCTCGCAGAACCAGCGCACCGAGTTGCCGTAGAGCTTGAGCTGGTCAATGGTCTGGCCGGCGCCGACGCCCCGTAGCTCAGCGGGCCGATCGGCGGTGAGGGCGATCAGCGGGACCCGGGAATGGTCTGCCTCGCAGATCGCGGGGTGGAAGTTGGCCGCGGCGGTGCCGGAGGTGCAGAGCATCGCAACCGGGACGCCGCTCGCGTGGGCGGCGCCGAGCGCGAAGAAGGCCGCCGAGCGCTCGTCGACGATCACGCTCACCTCGATCTGCGGCTCGCGCCAGAGTGCGACCGCCAGCGGAGTCGAGCGCGAGCCGGGAGAGAGGACCGCGTGGCGCAGGCCGCAGCGGGTCAGCTCCTCGACGAAGGCCGAGGCCAGTGCGGTATTGGCGTTCGTGGTGTCCATGGGGGGGCGCCGGCGCGCCCAGTCAGGCTAGATGGTTGATTCCACGACCCCACACACACGCGCGGTCGTGGAATCAACCATCTAGAGGCGGTGCGCCTCCAGCGCAGCCTCGTCGATCTCGACGCCGAGTCCGGGCCCCGTCGGCGGATGAAGCATGTCCCCGCGCAGCTCGCACTCGACCGATGCAACCGTGGTCGAGAAGAGACGCCGGGTGGCGAGGCCGTGAGCGAGGCCGAGGTCCGCTCCACCAAGCGTCTCCGCGACCTGCGCGGCCGCCGCGATCCCGACCGGGCCGTCGAGGGCGCTCGACAGGTACGCGGGCAGGATCTCGGCGATTTCGATCGCCGCCTCCGGTCCGCCGACCTTCGAGAGCTTGATCCCCGTCAGCGCACAGGCGTGCGCGGCCCGCGCGCGTTCGGCGTCCGCCCGGCTCTCGACGCTCTCGTCGGCCGAGATCGGGATCGACGTTGCGGCGGCCACCTCGGCCGCCTCCTCGAGGGTCGCCACCGGCTGCTCGGCCAGCTCGATGCCCAGCGGCTCCAGCTGCGCCAGGGTCCGCTTCGCCGTCTCGGCGTCCCAGGCCGCGTTGGCGTCCACCCTGATGCTCGCAGCAGGCCCGACCGCGTCGCGCACCGCCCGCACCTGCCCGAGATCGTCTCCAACGCCCAGCTTCAGCTTGAAGGAGGTGAACCCGTCGCCGGCCCAGCGCTCCGCTTCGGCGGCGACCGCCGCCGGCTCGCCGGCGACCAGGGTCGCATTGCAGCGCACGGGGGGCGGGGACGAGGTCGATTCTCCGCGTTCCGCGGCCGCCTGCCTTCCGCGCAGGTCGGCCAGGCCGGTCAGCGCGGCGCATCGCGCGGGCGCAGAGAGCGCCAGGCCCTCGCCGGCCAGTTTCGCCTCGTCGAGGGTCGCCAGCTCTCCGAGCCGCTCCAGTTCTCCCACCACCCGTGCGAGGCTCGGGCCGCCGCGCAGGGACATCGGCACGGCTTCACCGAGCCCCAGCAAGCCCCCCTCGGAGTGAAGGCGAAGGAGCACCAGCTCCCGGCGGTCGAGCCGACCCGCCGCGGTCAGGTAGGGCTCGCGGAAGGGGAGCGCGTAGGGAATGACATCGACCGATGCGATCCGCATGGCCGAAGCATTGCACCGGGGAGGTCGCTAGGCGGCGAGCACGAGACCGGCGGAGACGAGCAGGCTGACGATCCCGAGCAGGGCGCCCGTCTGCCCGAGCGCCGCGTTCAGGGAGGGGCCGTCGGTCCGGCTGGAGATGGTGCGCATTGGTGGAATCGCGAGCGGCAGGGCGAGGAAGCCGATCAGCGGCAGCAGGCTCGTGTCCGCCCCGACCAGGGAGATCGGCAGCACCGCGAAGGCGCCCAGCACGAGCAGCCGGTAGAGGACCACCGCGTTGCGGCGGCCGGCGCGAACTGCCAGCGTCATCTTCCCCGCGCGGCGATCGGTCTCGATGTCGCGAACGTTGTTGACGACGAGGATCGCGGTGGCCAGGAATCCGACCGAGATCGAGAGCCCGAGCGGCAGAGCGTCGAGCTGCTCGACCTGCACGTAGTAAGAGCCGTTGACAGCGACCAGCCCGAAGAAGAGGAAGACGAACGGCTCACCGAAGCCCGCGTAGCCGTAGGGCCGCGGACCGCCCGTGTAGAGCACGCCGGCGGCGATCGAGGCGATGCCGATCAGCAGGATCACGATGCCGGCGACGACCGTCAGGTAGATGCCGCAGGCGACCGCGATCCCGAAGGCGATCCAGGTCGCGACCAGCACGCGGTGCGGTGCCACCAGCCCCGCGGAGGTGACACGCACCGGGCCCAGCCGATCGGAGGCGTCGGCGCCGCGCTTGGCGTCCGAGTAGTCGTTGGCGAGATTGGTGCCGACCTGGATGAAGACGCTGGCGACGAGGGCGGCGATGAAGGCGCCGAGCCGGGGGAGCTCCCCGACCCATTCGACCGCCGCGGCCGTCCCGACAAGCACCGGCGCGATGGCCGCGGGCAGGGTGCGCGGCCGCGCCGCCATCAGCCAGATCCTCATGGCCGCTTCGGGAACCGCGAGAAATCAGGCCGGCGGCCCTGCTGGAAGGCATTGCGGCCCTCCTGGCCCTCCTCGGACATGTAGAAGAGCAGGGTCGCGTCGTGGGACAGCTGCTGGAGGCCGGTGAGCCCGTCCTCCTCGGCGTTGAAGCTCGCCTTGAGCAGGCGAAGGGAGAGGGGGGAGAGGTGGAGCATCTCCCTGCACCAGGCGACTGTCTCGCGCTCCAGGTCGTCGACCGGCACCACCGCGTTGACGAGCCCCATCCGGAGCGCCTCCTCGGCGTCGTAGAGGCGGCAGAGGAACCAGACCTCCTTGGCCCGCTTGACGCCGATGTTGCGCGCCAGCAGGCTGGCTCCGAAGCCTCCGTCGAAGCTGCCGACGCGCGGTCCCGTCTGGCCGAACCGCGCGTTGTCGGCAGCTATCGTCAGGTCGCAGACGAGGTGGAGGATGTGCCCGCCGCCGACCGCGTAGCCGGCAACCATCGCCACGACCGGCTTTGGCAAGCGGCGGATCTCGACGTGCAGTTCGCCGACGTCGAGCCGGCCGACCCCTCGCTGCGCGACCTCGTCGTCGCCGATGTAGCCGTCGTCGCCGCGAATCCGCTGGTCGCCCCCGGAGCAAAAAGCGTCGCTTCCGGTCCCCGTGAAGATGATCGCTCCCACCTCGAGGTCGTCGCGGGCGCGGCCGAAGGCGTCACGCAGCTCGGCGAGGGTCTGCGGCCGGAAGGCGTTTCGCACCTCGGGCCGGTCGATCGTGATCTTCGCGATCCCGTCGACCTTCTCGAAGCGGATGTCGTCGTACTCGGCCACCGAACGCCACTCGATCGGCGCGTAGAGGTCCTGCTCGGGCGGGGCGTCCTTGTGGCGTTGCGGCAACTGGTCCTCCGGGAGGGCTGATCGGAGAAGCCGCGCCGGCGCGCGGCTCGCAAGAATGCGGAGGGCAACCATAGCCAGGGACACCTGGCCTTGGATTGCCGATCCGATGAAACTCGACGACTGGCTCGCCCAAAGATCGCTGAGCTGTCCCGACCGGACGGCGCTGGTGGCCGACGGCTCGGAGGTCTCCTACGCCGAGCTGGAGGCGGAGGCGACCTGGGTCGCGCGCAGGCTCGCGGCGCACGGGGTGCGCCGCGGCTCGACCGTGGCACTGACCATGCACCCGCGCCGGGAGCAGGCGGTCCTGGTCCA
>DASUUD010000077.1:0-4000 GCA_036374255.1 Solirubrobacterales bacterium
AGCCAGGGCGTGGAGACTGCCTGGCTGGCATGCGCCATCGGCAACCTGCACGCGGCGCACTTCTACGAGAAGCGCGGATGGCGCCGGGTGGGGAAGATGATGAACCCGGCGGAAACGTCGAGCGGGCCGTTCCTGCTGGAGGTGTGGAGGTACGAGAAGCGGCTGGCGCCACCCGGAACGTGACGTGCAGCGTCAGGGAACCGGGGCCGGGGATTTCGCCCCCGCCAGCAGCGCGAGCTCGCGCCACTTCCAGTGGCAGTCCACGTGATCGAATCCAATCGCGCGCAGCCAGGCGAGCTGGGTCTCGACGCTCACCAGCCTGTTCGACGGGTCCTCCTCCTCGGGCCGGAGGTTCAGGCACGCGAGGAAGCGCTCGTGGATCTCGCCCGTGGGCGAGGCGACGTGCTCGAGGTTGCAGAAGACGCCGCCCGGTTGCAGCAGGCCGTACACCTCCTCGTACAGCGCGCGCTTCCGGTCGTCGGAAAGGTGGTGGATCGCGAAGCCGGAGACCACCGCGTCGAACCTGCCCAGGGTCGGCGGCAGCGGGCTGTCGAGATCATGCTCGACCACGGTCACACCTGAATCCTGCGAGAAGCGCGCGCGCAACCGCGAGAGCATGACCTCCGAGAAGTCGAGCGCGACCGCTTCGACGCCCGGGCGGGCGCGCTTCACCAGCGCGAGCAGGCGGCCGTCCCCGCTTCCCAGGTCCAGGACGCGCGCGCACCGGGACGGCAGCCATTCCAGGAGCTCGGCCTCGCCCTGGTCGCGATGTGGAATGGAGTCGGCCCGCGCCAGGTACCCCTCGGCGTGCGCCGGCGAGGCCCAGGTGTTCGCCGCGTGCTCCTGCATGACGTCAGTGTCGAGTGCGGGCATTCAGAAATCAATCTAATAATAGTCATCAGAGAATAATGACAAGTTATACCAGGCAGGATCGCACGGGCATCCGATCTGACCGGCGGTTCTCAGCGGTTCACTGGGGTGGCCGAGCCGGCGGTCCGCCTTCGTCGCTACGCGGCTTCGGCGCGACAGCCTTCGCTCGCTGGGTTGCCGCTTCGCTCGCTGGCTTGCCGAGCCGAAGCTCGCTGGCGATTTTCCGGTGGGGGCATCCTTCGCCTGCAGGAAGGCTCGCGTGGATGGCAACTGGACTGGGGGGGAAGCTCGCCCGAAGGGCGAGCGAAGGATGGTGGGCCCTCCAGGATTCGAACCTGGGACGAGCCGGTTATGAGCCGGCAGCTCTGACCGCTGAGCTAAGGGCCCCAAAAGGGGAATGGACGATTGACGATTGACGAATGACGATTGACGAGCACGGCCAATCGTCCATCGTCCATCGTCAATCGACAAAAGGCGGCCCCGGGATCCCAAGGCCGCCTTCAATCGTCAATCGTCAATCGTCAATCGTCACTCGTCAATTCACTTACGTGGTTCTCCCCTCGAGGAACGCCCGCAGCTTGCGGCTGCGCGAGGGGTGCCGCAGCTTTCGCAGCGCCTTGGCCTCGATCTGCCGGATGCGCTCGCGCGTGACCGCGAAGCTCTGGCCGACCTCCTCGAGGGTGTGCTCGGAGCCGTCGCCCACGCCGAACCGCATCTTGATCACCCGCTCCTCGCGCGGCGTCAGGCTCTTCAGCACCGACTCGGTCTGTTCCTTCAGATTCAGGTTGATGACCGCCTCGGCCGGCGAGACCACGCCCCGATCCTCGATGAAGTCGCCCAGGTGCGAATCTTCCTCCTCGCCAATCGGCGTCTCGAGCGAGATCGGCTCCTGCGCGATCTTCAGGACCTTCCGGACCTTGGCGACCGGGATGTCCATCCGCTGCGCGATCTCCTCCGACGTGGGCTCGCGCCCCAGCTCCTGCACCAGCGCGCGGGAGGTCCGAATCAGCTTGTTGATGGTCTCGATCATGTGCACCGGGATGCGGATCGTCCGCGCCTGGTCGGCAATCGCCCGGGTGATGGCCTGCCGGATCCACCACGTCGCGTAGGTCGAGAACTTGTAGCCTCGCCGGTACTCGAACTTGTCCACGGCCTTCATCAGGCCGATGTTCCCCTCCTGGATCAGATCCAGGAACTGCAGGCCGCGGTTCGTGTACTTCTTCGCGATCGAGACGACCAGCCGGAGGTTGGCCTCGACCAGCTCCTTCTTGGCCTGCTCGGCCTGCCACTCGCCCTTGGTGATCGTGTCCAGCGTGCGCCGCAGCTGCTCGGGCGTTTCCTGCAGCTCCTCGGCCTGCGCCTTGAGCTGCGCCTTCAGCTCCTTGAGGCGCTTCTGCCAGAACTTCTTCTCCTCCTCCTTCATCCGGGAGGGGCGGCGTCCCTTGGCCGGCGCCAGCTGCCGCTCCACCTGCGCGATCTCGCGGCCGGTCCGCTGCACCGTCTCGACCTGCTCCTTGATCTCCTCGATCAGGCGCCGCTTCACCAGCTCGGTGAACTCGATCTCGCGGATGCGCTGCGACAGCTCCACGCGGGCGCGGAGCATCTTCCAGCGGGCGCGGGTGTACTTGCGCTTCTCCTTCTTCAGGACGGTCGCCAGCTTCTCCTCGGTCTTCTGCACGACGGTCCGCGCCTTCCGGACCGCCTCGATCTGCTTCAGCACCTCGCGGGCGCGGTCGTCGATCTTCTCGTCGGTCAGCTCGTCGTCGGAGAACGTGACCAGCTCGCGGATGGTCCGCTGGCCGGCTTTGAGCTGATCGCCCAGCTCGATGACCTTCCGCGTGACCATGGGCGTCCGCGAGATCGCCTTGATGACGGCGAGCTTGCCCTGCTCGATCCGCTTGGCGATGGCCACCTCGCCCTCGCGGGTGAGCAGCGGCACCGTGCCCATCTCGCGCAGGTACATCCGGACCGGGTCGTTGGTCTTGTCGAGCGCGCCCGGAGTGAGGTCCAGCTCCAGCTCCTCGGCGCCCTCGCCCGTCCGGTCGAACGGCTTGTCTTCCCGGAAGGGCTTGTCGGTGTCGAGCACCTCGATGCCCGCGCTGCCGAACGTGTTGAAGAGGTCGTCCAGCTCCTCCGACGAGGTGATCTCCGAGGGGAGCAGCTCGTTGACCTCGTCGTACAGCAGGTAGCCCTTTTCCTTGCCGATGCTGATGAGCTGCCGTACCTCGTCGTACTTGTCCTCGATCGACAAGGGCGCCTCCTTCGACCGGCTGAGCGTCCACTGATCAGCCATTCTGTCTCTCTTCTCCACCATCTCTGTCTTTCTACCCAGCCATCCGGCGCCAGGCGTTTGGGGTCGTGCCCCGGCGGCCTCAACTGGCCGACAGTGCCTCGATGCGCCGCTTCAGTGCAATCTTCTGCAGGCTCAGCTCGGTGAGCCGTGCCTGCGCCTCAGCCGACAGGCCGTCCTGCAGGCGGTCGATCTCGCGCTGGAGCGCCTCCCGCTCCCGGTCGAAGCGCAGCCGCTGCAGCGTCCTCGCGCAATCCTCGGCGGACAGGGCGGGACCGTGGGGCTCGGCGGCCAGCGCGGCCACCCACGGGCGCTCCTGATCCGTTAGACGCTCCAGCAGCGCGCCGGGGAGCTGCTCGGCAGGAAATTCCTGCAGACCGCGCGCCAGCTCCAGCACCGGCCGGGCCGCCAGGTGCTCCAAATCGTCGGGTTCCAGCTGCTCCAGGGCCGCCCGGGCCGCTTCCGGCTGGTTCATCAGGGCCCAGATGAGCCCCCGCTCGGCCGGCTTCAGCCCGCCCGACGTGGCCGCCAGCACCCGCTCGGGCACCGCCACCCGCCGTGCGGCCGCCGCCTTCCGGATCTCCTCCCGGACCACCGATTCCGTGATCCGGGCCCGGGCCGCCAGCCGGTCGGCGAACTGGTCACGGGCGGCCGGGTCGGGGATCCGGGCTGCCACGGTCAGCATCTCGTGCAGGAAGGCCCGGCGCCCCTGGTCGGTCCCCAGGTCGTGCGCGGTTGCCGCCCGCCGCAGCAGGAACTCCAAATACGGTACCGCCTCCCGGAGTTGCGCCAGGTAGCCCTCGCGCCCCTCGCGCTGGACGAAGCTGTCCGGGTCGGTCC
>DASUUD010000078.1:0-13851 GCA_036374255.1 Solirubrobacterales bacterium
CCCCACGACAGCTTCCAGCAGGGCCAAGCGCAGTCAGAGCCCGAGGAGTCGCAACCGCCGCCTCCGCGGGAGTCCGAGCGGCCGGCTCCGCAGCCGCGGGCGGCTCAACCGGCGGAGCCCGCGGCTCCGCAGCCCCGGCAGGCGTCGCAACCCCCGCAGGCTTCGCAGCCGCAACCGCCGGGGGAGTCGGACTCCGCACCCTCGCGGCCGACCGCCATGCAACCGCCGCAAGCCCAGCCCCAGCCTCCGCAGGGGACGGTCCGACAGCCGGCGGGAGCGCAGGCCGGCCTTCCGATCCCGCTCAACACGGTCAGCTTCGAGGAGCTCCGCGCACACGGCCTCTCGGTGACTCAAGCTACCCGCCTGCTCGCCCATCGCGAGCGTGTCGAGCGCTTCCAGTCGATCGACGAACTGGACCAGATTCCCGGCATTCCCGAGGAGCAGCTGGAGGATCTGAAACGCCGCGCCACCCTCTGAGGCGTGCTCAGAGGCCGTGCGCCTCGAGCAGTTTCAGCCAGATCTCGCTGCGCGTCGGGTAGGGCGCAACCGCGTGACGAAGCCGCTCCAGCGGCACCTCGCCGACGATCGCGATCGTCGCCGCGTGGAGGAAATCGGCGGTCTCGAAGCCGGTGAAGGTCGCCCCCACGAGCGTCCCGGCTGAGCGGTCGATCACCAGCCGGGAGGTTCCCCCGGTGTTTTTTCCCTGGAAGCTCGCTCCCGCTGTCGCGTCCGTGCGCACGTCGGTCGCCTGCGCGTCGAGCCCGTCGTCGAGGGCCTCGGCGAGCGTCCGGCCGGCGGCCGAGACCTGCGGGTCGGTGAAGGTGACGCGTGGCGACCCGATTCCTTCGGCGATCGCCACCACATCCCTCCCGAGAACGTTCTCGGACGCCACCCAGGCCTGGTACTTGCCCATGTGGGTGAGCAGGGCGCGGCCGTTCACGTCGCCCACCGCATAGAGCCAGTCGCTCCCCCCGACCCGCAGCCTCTCGTCCGTCACGAGGAAGCCCATCTCCCCTGGCTCTACCCCGACCGACTCAAGCCCGATCCCCTCGGTGCGCGGATTGCGGCCGACCGCGACGAGGATCTCGGCGGCCTCGACCGGGGGGTCGTCCCCGATCCGGACCGCGACCCCGCCCTGCGTCGCGGTGACCCGCTCGGCCATGGCGCCGACCCGAACGTCGACTCCGAAGGAATCGCGCAGCGAGTCCGCCACCTGCTCGCCGGCGAAGGGCTCCTCGCGAGGTAGCAGCCGGGGGGCGCCCTCGACCAGGGTCACCCGGGTTCCCAGGGTCGACCAGGCCTGAGCCAGCTCGGACCCGACCGGCCCCCCACCCAGAACGACCATGCTCTCCGGAACCTGCTTCGAGGTCGTCCCCTCGCGGTTGTTCCAGGCCCTCACCGCGTCGAGCCCGTCGATCGGCGGCATCGCCGCTCCGCTCCCGGTCGCGACGACCACGGCGCGGCGGGCGGTCAGGGTCAGCTCGCCGACCGTCACGCGGCGCTCGCCGTCCAGGCGGCCCTCGCCGCGGAAGAGCTCGATGCCGCGTTCCTCCAGCCAGGGGAGCTGGCCGGAGTCGTCGAGGTCGTGGATCACCTCGTCGCGGCGCTCGAGGACCACCCGGGGGTCGAGGTCTCCCCTGACCGTCTCCCGCACCCCGGGGACGCGACGCGCCTCGGCGAGCAGCTCACCGGGGCGGAGCAGCGCCTTCGAGGGCATGCAGGAGTAATAGGAGCATTCGCCGCCGACCAGGTGCTGCTCGACGATCGCGACCCGGAGTCCGCCCTGGGCGAGCCGCCCCGCGCAGACCTCGCCCGGGGCGCCGGCGCCGATCACGATCGCGTCGAACTCGCGCTCCGGCATCAGGCGCATATTCTCGCGCTTCGCTCGGCTCGTGCTCGCCCCCCGTACAATTGAAAGACACATAGCACGGGGGCGACAGGCTTCGACCTGGCCGATCCGTGCGAACGGTTGCAGGCCGAGGTGGCCGGAGGCCTCGTAAAACACCGGCACCAACCAATACGTGCGGACCATGAGTTCGCCCTCGCTGCTTAGTCAATAGCTAAGTGAGTGAGAGTCGGCCCTCTCCCGCCCGCGGAGGGGGGACCCGGCTTCAACTGCGGGCTCACCCGGGCGGATCGCCCCGTCCGCCGGGGGACATTCAAGGGGCTCTATCTCCCGCAGTGCCCGCCGGCGCGGACCCCGGGAGACGAGAATCAAGCGCCGGCTAAGCCTGTAGATGCCTTCGCGCTACGACCAGGGACCCGAGTTCGAATCTCGGCGCCTCCATCATCGAGAGCCCGCTCTGGATGGCGGGTTCCCGCGTATCTGCGGAGCGTCGAGGTAGCAATGAGTTAGCAACTGAATTTGGGGCCTGACAAAGAGCGGGTAGACTCGTTTCGTGAATTGTTCGGCGAGGTTGGGTGGTTCGCCGGGTGAGGTACCCAAGGAGCCCAGTTGGGCGGCTCGG
Organism: Solirubrobacterales bacterium; assembly: GCA_036374255.1. Classification (GTDB taxonomy): domain Bacteria; phylum Actinomycetota; class Thermoleophilia; order Solirubrobacterales; family 70-9; genus VRUE01. The sequence goes on from DASUUD010000078.1 coordinate 2,469, forward strand.
TTTGAATCGCCGATCGCCCTCCGAGAGACCCAAGGAGGTCCCCGTTATGACGCGTACCCGAAAGGTGTTCGCGGTGGGGCTGTCGACGGTGGCGCTGGCTGTCACCACAGCCCCGTTCGCCGGAGCCAGCCCATCGCCCCCCACCAATGGCGGCAACGGCGGCGGTAAGTCCGGCCAGTGCACTGGTCCGAACGACGAGCGTCCGGCTTCCTGCAAGAGCAGGGGCGGTCCGGGCGGCTGATCCTCGAAGCGGGGCATCGGGCGGCACTCGGCAACAGCCCGGGTCTGCCCGGTGCCACCGCCTCACAAACGGTCGCCCTTCGAGGCATTGCAGCGCGCGCAGGCTGGGACGCAGTTCGCCGGTCCAGTTCGGGCTCGCAGCAGCCCACCAGGCCCGGGTCGAGCCGCTCCGCTTGCGTTTACGCTGGCGACGCAGCCGGCGCCGTAGTGGGTCGACATACAGGTCGGGCAGCGCCCGCTCGAAGGCACCGAGGCGCCGCTGGACGGCTGGGAACCCATGCGAAGGGGTAGAGCTGTCCGCGGTTCCCGATCGGGCGGAGATCCGCAAAACGATCTGAGCTGATCCGGCTGTCCGAGTTCCAATCTGGCGCCTCCATCATCTCGACTCGTCCCGCAGCCATCTGAGAACCTCGGCGGCGTCGCGATCGGGGGGGAACACCGGGTAGAACGCCTTGACGATGCGCCCCGCTTCGGCCACCAGGGTGAGGCGCCGGTAGAGAGTCATACCGTCGGCCTCGAAGGTCGGGAGGCGCAGCGCCCCGGCAAGCGCAAGGTCCGCGTCGCTCAGCAGCGCGAACGGTATGTGCTCGCGCGAGGCGAACTCCCGCTGCTCGTCGTGGCTCTGGGCGCTGATGCCGACCACGGTGGCACCGAGCCGGTCGAACTCCCCCAGGCTGTCGCGGTAGGCGCAGCTCTGCGGTGTGCAGCCGCGGGCTCCGGGGATGTCGTCCCACCCCGCCGGTGGGGGCTGGCCGGGAACCCCCGTCCGAGGGTAGACGTACTCGATGAGGCGGTCCCGCGAGAGGCGGCGGAGATTCGCCCGTTCTTCCAGGGTGGACGGCAGCGTGAGGTCCGGCATCGCGAGGGCCGCCAGGTGGTCCGCGGCGCCGTCGTCCTCGGGCGCCGGAAGGTCGGCGGGGAGGCGGCTGAAGTCGCTCACGGAGTGGCGGCTAGACGGCCTTGGAGTCGGCAGACCGGACGTCGGCGCGGGGCAGGGCGACCAGCTCGATGTCGGAGCTGACGGCGCCGATCTCTTCGGGCAGGGCGGAGAGCTGGACGTTGGAGACGAACTCCATCGGCCCTCCCAGGGGGCGGAAGAAGTTGTCGTAGTGGGTGGGCACGACGATGCGCGGGTCGAGGCGCGGGAGGATGCGCTTCCAGTAGTCCCGGGTGACGCTGCGCCCGGCGATCCCCGCCAGGAAGACATCGATGTCTCGCTCGCGGATCGCCTCGTCGACCAGGTTGGCGCTCCCCTGATGGTAGAGGCGCAGGCCCGCGACCTCGATCGAGATGCCCCACACCTGTCCGCACCGGTAGGCGCCCGGGGAGAGCGAGTCGAGGTGATCGCAGGTGAGTTCGCCATCGAACGGGACGGCGAGGCCGAGCAGCAGCTTCGAGTGGACGCTGGGCGTGAAGCGGACCGCGAAGGGCCCCAGCTCGTAGGTTCGGTAGGGCTCGACCTCGACCGCGCGAGCGGCCAGCCCGTGCAGCGCCATCAGGCTGACCAATGAGCGTGAGCCGTAGACCATGCATCCGAAGCGGCGGGAGAGCTCCGGGGCGTCCATCGCGTGATCGAAGTGGGTGTGGCCGATCAGAATTCCAGCGACCTCTCCCGGCGCCCTGACGAAACGGTCGAGCGCTTTCCGGTCCGGCAGGGCCGGCCTGCGCAGAACCAGGTCGCGAAAGGGGACGCGGGATACGTAGGGGTCGATGAACAGAGACCGGCCCTCGTAGGTCAGCCGGTAGCCCGAGACACCGAGCCATTCGATTTCGAGCCCCTGAGGTAGCTCCAGCCGTCTCCCCTCCAGCTCCACCGCGGCCTGGCGGTCGTCGCGCTCGCGCGATCGGCGGGCCACCCGCGCCTTGGCCAGATCACCGAGGTGTCGTAGCGGGTGAGGCATCGCGAGGATGGCGCCTCAGGCGTGGGCTGCCACCTGCTCCTCAGGCAGCGGCCGCAGCGGCTGTTCCAGCACGACGCGCGCGCCCCTGCCGGGAGCGAGGGTTATGTTGCGGATCCTGACGCGCTCGGGCTTCGGGTCGGGGGCGGCGAGGTCGGCTCGCTGGAGGATCGCCCGCAGCACGATCCGCATCTCGTACTCGGCGAAGGCCGCTCCGATGCAGCGGCGGACCCCGCCCCCGAAGGGAATCCATGAGTAGGTGTCGGGCCTGCTGTCGAGGAACCGCTCGGGGCGAAACTCGTATGGCTCCGGGAAGAGGTCCTCGCGGTAGTGGAGCGCGGCGATGGCGGCCATCACGTAGGTCCCGGCCGGCAGCTCGTAGGCGCCGATCCGGGTCGGCGCGGTCAGCTTCCGGGCCACGTCGACGATCACCGGGCGTGCCCGCAGCGTCTCCCTGATCGTCGCGTCGAGGTAATCGTCCTCACCCGCGTCCAGCGACCGGCGCAGGCGCTCCAGCGCCCGGGGGTTGCGCAACAGCCGCTCCACGGCCCAGGCGAGGGCGGTGGCGGTGGTCTCGTGGCCGGCCCCCAGGACGGTGACCAGCTCGTCGCGCAGCTCCAGGTCGGTCATCGGGCTGCCGTCGTCGTGGCGCGCTTCCAGCAGCAGCGAGAGCACGTCGTCGTGACCGTCCTCGCCGCCCTCCATCTCGGCGCGTCGCAGCGCGATCTCCTCGTAGATGAACCGGTCGAGCGCCTCGCGCGCCCGCAGGAACCGCCCCCAGGGACTCCAGCGGCCGAGATCCCGGCGCAGGGGCGGGAAGGCGATCACCGAGTTGACGCGTGCGCTGAACTCGTCGATCAACCGCTCGAAGCGGGCGAGCCGCGACTCGTCGTGGACGCCGAAGACGGCGCGCATGATCACCGCCAGGGTGATCCGCTGCGTGTGAGGGCGCAGCGCGAAGGGCTCGCCGACCGGCCAGCTCTCCATCTCCCGAAGCGTCACCTCGCGGATCAGCGCGCCGTAGCGCTCGATCCGCTCCCCGTGGAAGGGCGGCAGCAGCAGCTTGCGCTGCTGCATGTGCGGGGCCTCGTCGAGGGTGAGCACGGAGTTCGGTCCCAGCGCTGGCTCCAGCACCGTCGCGTTCGCCTCGCCCGCGTGGAACTGCTGGGGAGCGCCGGTGAACACCGCTTTGACCAAGGCGGGGTCGGCGACGTAGACGAGGCGGCCCCAATAGGGGAAGGCGACGGAGAAGACGTCGCCGTAGCGGCGGTGGAGCCGGACCAGGAAGCCGAGCGGATCCCGTGCGTAGCGGAGCGCCTGCGCGACCCCGGGAAGCTTCGAGCCGGGCGGGGCGTCGGAGCCGATCGGGGGCCGAGCTGAAATCGCCGCCTGCTCCATCGTCCCTGACCATACGGCATCGACTGGCTGCTCAGCCAGTCGCTCGGCGCCCGCTCAGAAGACGATGGTCCGGTCCCCGTCGAGCAACACCCTGTCGTCGACGTGGGCTTTGACGGCGCGAGCGAGCACCAGGCGCTCGATGTCCCGCCCGATCCGCATCAGGTCCTCGATCTCGTCGCGGTGGCTCACCCTGGTCACGTCCTGGTCGATGATCGGGCCGGCGTCCAGGTCCTCGGTCACGTAGTGCGCGGTGGCGCCGATCAGCTTGACGCCGCGTTCGTGGGCCCGGAGGTAGGGATCGGCGCCGACGAAGGCCGGCAGGAAGCTGTGATGGATGTTGATCGCCGGCACGCCCAGCTCGTGCAGGAACTCGCCGGAGAGGATCTGCATGTAGCGGGCCAGGACGAGCAGGTCGATCTCGCCCCCGAGCAGCTCGAGGATGCGCGTCTCGGCCTCCTCCTTCCCGTCCTGCCGAACCGGAACGTGGTGGTAGGGAAGGCCGAGGGAGTCGACCTGCTCGGCGTGGTCGGGGTGGTTGGAGATGACGCAGCTGACGTCTGCTCCCAGCTCACCGCTGCGCCAGCGCCAGAGCAGGTCCAAGAGGCAGTGGTCCTCGCGCGAGGCCATGATCGCGATCCGCTTGCGCTCGCTGGACTCGGCGAAGCGGTGCTCCATCTCCATCGGCGCTGCGATCTCCTCCTGGAAGCGTCGGTAGAGCTCGGCCCGAGCGCCCTCCGGCGCCGGCTCGAACGCCATCCGCATGAAGAAGCGACCCTCGTTGCTCGAGTGCTGGTCCGCGTCGACGATGTTGAGGCCGGCGTCGGCGAGGAAGCCGCTGACCGCGGCGATCAGCCCGGGCCGGTCGGGACAGGCCAGGAGAAGGCGCGTTGTCGGGTGCTCGGCGATCGCTGAATCATGGCGGCTGGGGCCGGATCGGGGCATGGCCGGGCATCGCGGCTGGGATCATTCGAACGGTGAAGAGCCTCTTCGCGGCAGACACGCGGCCCCGGCTGATCGCCCTGGCGACCCTGGTCCTGATCGGCGTCGGCGCCGCCCTCCATCTCGCGGGCCTGGGAACCGCGGGAGATGCGGTCTGGGCGGCGACCGTCGCCGTGATGCTGGTCCCGCTGACGATCTCGATCATCCGCACCCTCGCCCAGGGCAGGGTCGGCGTGGACGCGATAGCGCTGGTCGCGATGGCGGGCGCGCTCGCCGTCGGGGAGTACCTGGCGGGGGCCGTTATCGCGCTGATGCTCTCGGGCGGAAACGCGCTCGAGGCGGCGGCAGCCAGGCGCGCCCGCCGGGAGCTGACGGCGCTGCTGGAGCGCATGCCGAGGATCGCCCACCGCCGCTCGGAGGGGGGTTGGGAGGAGGTCCCGGTCGAGAGCCTCGGGGTCGGCGACGTCGTCCTGGTGCGGCCCGGCGAGATGGTTCCGGTCGACGGCGCCGTTCAAAGCGCCGAGGCGACCGTGGACGAATCGGCGTTGACCGGCGAGTCGATGCCGGTCGCGCACGTGCGCGGGGGTCTGGTGCAGAGCGGGTCCGCCAACGCGGGCGACGCCTTCGAGATTGAGGCAACGCGGCTCGCCTCCGAGAGCGCCTACGCAAACATCGTGCGCCTGGTGCGCGCCGCCGAGACCGAGCGGGCCCCGTTCGTCAGGCTCGCCGACCGCTACGCGGCGGTCTTCCTGCCGGTGACGCTGGCGCTTGCGGGGCTCGCCTGGGCGCTCAGCGCCGACCCGGTGAGGGCAGTCGCGGTACTGGTCGTGGCGACGCCCTGCCCGCTGATCCTTGCCGCCCCGATCGCGATCATCTCGGGGGTCTCCCGGGCCGCGCGATCCGGCGTCATCGTCAAGGGCGGCAGGGCGATCGAGCGGTTGGGAGAGGCCCGCACGGTGCTGCTCGACAAGACGGGCACCCTGACCCTTGGGGAGCCCACCGTCCGCGAAATCGTCTCCCTGGACGGCGGTGGGGAAGAGGAGACCCTGCGCCTCGCCGCCTCGCTGGATCAGCTCTCCCCACACGTTCTCGCCGAGGCTCTGGTGCACGACGCCGAGCGCCGCGGGTTGAGGCTGGCCGAGCCGAGCGACGCGGTCGAGGACCCCGGTCAGGGAGTGGAGGGGACGGTCGACGGTCGCCGGGTGGCGATCGGGAGCAGCGCCTGGCTGCGCGCGCGCGGGTACGAGGTCGATTCGGCCGCCGCCGAGACCGGAGGAGACGGCGAGGCAGCCGGCCTCGCCAAGGTCCTGGTCGGGATCGACGGGCGCCTCGCGGCTGTCGTCGTGATGGCCGACAGCCTGCGCGACGACGCCCGCGACCTCGCGCCCCAGCTGCGGAACAGCGGTGTGGTCGAGGTGGCCATGGTGACCGGCGACCGGCGCTCGATCGCCGAGCAGATTGCGGCTGACACCGGGCTCGACCGGGTCTACGCGGAGCTGAGCCCGGAGGACAAGCTCGACGTGGTGAAGGAGATGCGCTCGGATCCGGATCTCTCCCCGGTGGCGATGGTGGGGGACGGGGTGAACGACGCACCGGCCCTCGCCGTCGCGGACGTCGGGATCGCGATGGGCGGGCCGGGGGCGACCGTCTCCTCTGAGACCGCCGACGCCGTGATCACGGTCGATCGGATCGACCGTGTCGCCACAGCGGTTTCGATCGGGCGTCGCTCCCTCGGGATCGCGCGGCAGAGCGTCGTCTTCGGGATCGGCCTCAGCGGGGTGGCGATGGTGTTCGCCGCCTTCGGCTACATCCCGCCGGTCGCCGGGGCCCTGCTCCAGGAGGGAATCGACGTCGCCGTGATACTCAACGCCCTGCGCGCCCGCACGGGCTGAGGCCCCTCCGCGGCACCCTCGGCGAAAGATTTCTTTCAGCCCCGGCGCAATATCCGTGCCTGGGATTCGTGCGAATCAGCACATGTCTGTAAAGAGTGTGACCCGGCTCACTCCGGGCCCCGCGGAGCCTCGCCACGGTTCCGCGCTTGCGCAAAAAACCGACATATCCAGTTTCCGTACTTCTCGCGCTCGCCTTTCCCGCCGCGGCATTCGCTGCGGTCGGCGGCGACCGGGCGCAGCATCGCACCCGCCTCGCCCCGGCGAAGGTCGTCGACGGGTCGCCCCTGACCCGCCCGGTGACCAGCTTCCACCGGGCGATCGACATCGGGGTGCGCCGAATCCGCGCCGAACGGCGGGCCGAACTGCGGCTTGAGCGGCGGGAAGCCTTCTCGATGCTGCCGGCAGGCGTCTCCATGTCGACGCTCGAGGCGATCGCCTCCTGCGAGTCCGGCGGCGACCCGACCGCCGTCTCAGCCGACGGCTCCTACCGGGGCAAGTACCAGTTCTCCTTCGAAACCTGGGCTTCCGTCGGCGGCAGTGGTGACCCCGCCGAGGCGTCCGAGTCCGAGCAGGACTACCGCGCCGCCCTCCTCTACGCCAGCTCGGGTTCCAGCCCCTGGCCAATCTGCGGCTGAGCCTTAAGAGGGACCGGGTGCCCCTCTCCGCTCAACTTTTTCGGTGGATCGCTCGCGGCTGACCGCGGGTCGCGAATGACGAAAAAGTACAAGCCGCGGGCAGGGGCACCCGGTCCCTCTCATACGATCAGTCGCATGGCGGACGAGGAGAAGATTCCCGCACCGGACGCCGAGGGCCCGGCACGTAAACCACTGGGTGCGGCGATCGCCGATGCAAAGGTGCGGGCGCCGACGCGGGGCAACCGCAAGCTGGAGAGCTTCCTTGACGCAGTGAACGAGGACGAGCAGGTGCGGGCGTGGTGGTACATGGCCCAGGTCCACGCGGAACGGCTCGGCATGTCCGACCACTCCTGGGTCCACACCCAGATCGTCCTCAACATCGCGCTGCGGCTGCTGCGGCTGCTGGTCAAGGCGGCCGTGGAGCCGGCGGTGGTGAGCGACCACGGGATGTCGGCCAAAGACGCCGAGGTCGTCGTCGCCGGCGGGGCCCTGCTCCACGACGTCGGCATGTCGATCCACCGCACAGACCACGAGGCCTACAGCCTCTTCCTGGCCTCCGGCGCGCTCGATCGCCTGCTCGCCGACTCCTACAGTGAGCCGAAGCGGGCGGTCGTCGCCTCCGAGATCCTCCACGCGATCATCGGTCACCGCCGCCGCGGCAATCCCTACACGTTGGAGGCGGGGGTGGTCCGGGTGGCCGACGCCCTGGACATGGCGCAGGGGCGCACGCGCATCCCGCTCGAGAGCGGCCAGGAGGGAATCCACTCGATCTCGGCCGCCGCGGTCGACGAGGTGCGGATCGAGGCCGGGGAGGAGCGCGCGGTGCGGATCGAGATCGACCTCAACAACTCGGCCGGCATCTTCCAGGTGGACGACCTGCTGGCGACGAAGATCCGCGGTACCCCTCTGGAGGGCCGGATCGAAGTGGTCGCGAAGATCGAGGGCGAGACGGAGAAGCGGCTGCTGAGCGGCTTCCGGCTCGACTAGCCGTAGCGCTCGAGGTCGTAGCGGCGCATTTCCTTGCGCTTCTCGAGCCGGCTCTGGATCAGCGAAAGCACGATGACCAGCAGCGCGAAGAACCCGATCACGCCGAAGCAGAAGAAGGTGATCGTCTTGTCGGTGACGGGCCCGGCGAGCCCCGCGCCGCTGCTCGCCATGGACATCGGCGCCGTGGCCAGCAGCAGCGCAAGCGCAGCGCAGACGGCTGCGACGATGCGGATGCGGCGACTCGACACGGTCATGGCCGGGAATCTAGCGCACCGGGCCGCTGCACTCCGCGCCCGCGGCCGCCCCCGACTGCTTCCGTAGGATGCCCCGCCAATGTCCGAGCTTGAGGCCTTGCTGCTGGGGATCGTCCAGGGGCTGACCGAGTTCCTGCCGATCTCCTCGTCGGGCCACCTGATCATCGTCCCCTGGTTGCAGGACTACACCTTCCTGCTCGAAAACCCGGACTTCAACCAGACCTTCGACGTCGCCCTCCACGCCGGCACCCTGTTCGGGGCCATCGCCTACTTCCGGCGCGAGGTCGTCGAACTGACCCGGGGCTTCACCGAAGTCGTCCGGCGGAGGGCCATCGCGACGACCCCGCAGCGCATCTCCGTGGCGATCGCCGTCGGCACCATCCCCGCCGTGATCGTCGGCGGCCTCGGGGCCGACTTCATCGCCGACCACCTCGGCGAGCCGTGGATGATCGCGATCCAGCTGATCGCCTTCGGGGCCCTCCTGCTGCACGCCGATCGCCTGCCGCAGCGCAAGGGCCTGGAGGGATCGTCGATCAGGGACGGCCTCTACATCGGCATCGCCCAGGTCCTCGCCCTCGCCCCGGGGACCTCGCGCTCGGGCATCACGATCACCGCCGGCCGCTACCTGGGCCTCGACCGCGACGGCGCCGCCCGCTTCTCCTTCCTCCTGCTGATCCCGATCGTCTTCGGCGCCACGGTGTTCGAGGCGATGGGCGCGCTTCGCGAGGGCCTCCCCGACGGGGTCGCCGGGCCGATGGTGGTGGGCACGATCGCGGCCGCGATCTCCGGATACCTGGCGATCGCCTTCCTCCTCCGCCTCGTCCGCACCGCCAGCTACCGCTCCTTCGTCTACTACCGCTACGCGGCCGGCGTGATCATCCTCCTCGTCATCGCCACCGGCCTCCGCCCTCCGACCTTCTGAAGAGCGAACGGCCCGGGGCAGTGGGCCGTTCGCGGGAGACAGGAAGGAGTCTCTTGAGGGGCTGAAGTCTGTCCCCGTGACGGCGGCCGGCGGTGAACATTCGGAGAAGCCGGCGAGGCGCATCGCCCCAATTTGGGTCCTTCGGCCTGTGAAAATCCTGTAAACCGAGGCTTTCGGAGGCCGGTGGCGCCGATCCGGCTGCATACACTTCGTATGCGGGCGGGCAACCCGACCACACGAAGCTCGCGCCGCTACGTATGAGCTCCCAGCAGACCATCAGGCTCGCGCTGATCGATGACGACAGCGGCTTCGTGACCGTGTTGTCGAAGCGCACCGCGGCGGCCGGCTGGCAGCAGCGCACCCTCGGCGGCGCGATTCCTCCCGAGGAGCTGGTGGCGATGAAGCTCAACGCCCTGGTGATCGACCCGACCGTGATCGGAGAGGACGGTTGGGCCTACCTCGAGCGTGTCTGCGGGATGCTCCCAGACCTCGGAGTGATCGTCTGCACCGAGCGCTCGACGGTCTCCCAGCGGGTCCGTGGCCTCCGGCTCGGAGTGGACGACTGGATCGGAAAGCCCTGCCACCCCGAAGAGGTGCTGGCCAGGATCGAGGCCGTCCTGCGCAGGCGGCGCCGCGCCCGGCCCCAGGCGGAATCGGGCCCGATGGTGGCCGGCGAGCTGGAGATACGGTCGGATCGCTTCCAGGCCTTCGTCGCCGGCGCCAGCCTCGATCTCACCCGGCGCGAGTTCGAGCTGCTCCAGCTGCTCGCCGAATCGGAGGGGCAGGTGCTCGAGCGCGAGGCGATCTATCAGCGGGTCTGGGGCTACGCCATGGCTCACGGCGACCGCTCGGTCGACGTCTTCATCCGCAAGCTGCGGCAGAAGCTCGAGAAGCGGTCGTCCGGCTGGCGCTACATCCACACCCACTTCGGCGTCGGCTACAGGTTCGACCCCGAGCCCGTGAGCGGCGCGGTGGCCGCCCCCGCCGCGGCCGCCGAGTCGACCGCGACCCTCGTGGCCGACGAGCAGGAGCAGATCCCGACCGGCTGAGATCGATCGGCCGTCCTCCGGCGCGCCACATTCACAGGCCGTTCACATCAGCTTCACAGCGGGATAACCGCGGCGGCGTGGCCCACCGCCATCCTCGGACTCCATGGTGGGCGAGGATCTGCGCACGCATCGGGCGGCATCCGGGCGCCTCGAGGTCAGGCCCGCAGAGCACGCTGCCCTGGTGGGCGACGGGCTGCCGCTCAGCCTCACGGTGCGGGAGCTTCAGATGCTGAGCGTGCTTGCCGCCAACCCGCAGCGAATCATGACCCGCGAGGAGCTCTACCTCGAGGTCTGGGGCGGCGAGCCGCGCCCAGAGGACCGTTCCGTAGATGTCTACGTCAGCCGCCTGCGCTCCAAGCTCGGCGAGGCGATGCCCGGGCTCGAGCTGATCCACACCCACAACGGGATCGGCTACCGGTTCTCCCCCGACGGCTGATGCGGTCCGGCACCTGGCAGGCCCATTTACATCCTTTTCACATCAGCGATACAGGCAGGTAACAAGCTGCCGGGAGGCCGCTGAGAGGGTCCACCTGTACTCGGCCTGCGGGCCGCAAATCGGATGAATCAAAACCAGAAGGAGACAGCGTGACTAGCTCTAGATGGCTGTTGGTCATCGTCTCCGCATCCGTCCTGGCCCTCGGGGTGGCGGCATGCGGCGACGACGATGAATCGACCGCTGGTGGGGGAGGCGACCTCTCGGGCTCCATCCGCATAGACGGATCGAGCACCGTGGCGCCCCTGAGCGAGCCGATGGGGGAGCTCTTCAACGAGGAGAACTCCGGCGTCAACGTGACGGTCGGCACCTCGGGCACCGGAGGCGGCTTCGAGAAATTCTGCAACGGCGAAACGGACATCTCCGATGCCTCCCGCCAGATCGAGCCGGACGAGGAAAAAGCCTGCGCCGCGAACGGGATCGAGTTCGAGGAGGTCGTGGTCGCCAACGACGCGCTCAGCGTCGTCGTCAACCCGGACAACCCGGTCACCTGCTTGACCGTCGAGCAGGTGGGCGAAATCTACGGCCCGGAGGCAACCGCCACCAGCTGGAGTGACATAAAAGGCCTCGACGCGGACTTCGACGAGAGCCTCGACATCTTCAGCCCGGGCGCGGACTCCGGGACCTTCGACTACTTCACCGACGCGATCAACGGCGAAGAGGGCGCGCAGCGCTC